>CBFRWL010000013.1:0-18557 GCA_965727025.1 uncultured Sphingomonas sp. | reverse complement strand
CATGGCGGCAGCGTTACTTGCGAGCCCGATAGCGGGGTGAATCCGGCGCAATGGCAATATGGTCGGTTGAGGAGCAGCGGCTTTACCGGGCTGCGCATCGGGCTACATGATTTCCGCCAGCGAGCGCCGACCTCGCGTCCCGCGCCGCCGATGATGCCGAGTCGATCCCGTCTCCGTTTCGGCAGTCGCCTTCTACCGCTCAGCGATCATAGAAGGCGCGGCCGCCGTCTACGTGGAAGGTGCGGCTGGTGATGTAGCTTGCGCCTTCGCTGGCGAGGAAGACGATGGTCGCACCGACGTCGGCCTCGCCATCTCCCATGCGGCGCATCGGGATCATGCTCAGCTGGTGCTCACGTTCGGCCTCGGACAGGCTTTGCCACCAGACGTCGAACAGCGGCGTCGCCACCATCGGGCACATGGTGTTGACGGTGATGCCATATCGGCCCCAGCCGGTCGCGGCGACCTTGGTGAGGCCGCGCACCGCCTCCTTGGCGATCGAATAGGCGCCCGTCTCGGGCAGGCCCATGGTCGCGCCGCCCGAGCCGAAATTGATGATCCGCCCGCCATGCTGCTTCATCGATGGAAAGCACGCCTGCATCATGTAGAGCGAGCCGTGTATCGACGAGCGCAGCACCATTTCGAGATTCGCGTCATCCACTTCCTCGATGGGTTTGTTGTCGGTGGAGACGGCGTTGTTGACGAGTAGCCAGATCGGCCCGTGCTGCTCCTGCAGCGTGGCGACGGTGCGGTCGACCTGCTCGCGCGACGTGATGTCGCACGGGAGAACCATCGCTTGGCCGCCCGCCGCTTCGATCTTGGCGGCGGTCTCCCTCAGCGTCGCTTCGGTGCGGCCCACCAGCCCGACGACGGCGCCTGCCTTCGCCACTGCCAGCGCGATACCCACGCCCATGCCGGAACCGGCGCCGGTAATCAGCGCGACCTTGTCTTGAAGCTGCATCATCGTCTCTCTCCATCGACATGTGCATGCAGATAGCGCGGCCGGTCGCTGGCGCCTATCTATGGGCCAAGCGCATATATGATATGCTGCTCGCCAACGTGGCCCATCGCGCGATCCCGACGCTAGAAGGGCCGCCGAGAGCCATCGGGGAGCCGAAATGCGCGATATCCATGTCTTCGCTGCCGCCGACAATTGTCCGCACCCGCCTGGGCCTTCGATCAATTGGCAGGAAAGCGCGCTCTATTGCTGGCATGATCTGAAATCGGGCGTGGGCGGCTTTCTCCGGCTCGGGCAGGAGGTGAACGTCGCGGAGCTGAACTGCTGTTTCGGCATGTTCAGCAACCGGCAGCGTTTCCGCGCCAACGTCACCGGCATGCCGATGGTGCGGAGCGACCGCAGCGACACCCACATGGGCTGGGGGGAGCATATCCGCGTCGATCTGGACACGAACATGATCACCGCGGATTTCCCCGATTGCGAGATGAAGTTGCGCTTCGAGGATTTCTTCTCGGCCTATGATTATGCCGGGCTGGTCGGCGGCCCGCCACTGCCGGACGGCACCCCGCACCACCTCGAAGTAGGCGGGCGGGTGACCGGCACGGTGCGACTTGGCGACGAGGAGATCACGATCGACGGCCTCGGCTATCGCGACCGTTCCTGGGGACCGCGCAACTGGAGCATCATGCGTAGCACCCGCTGGTGGCCTTGCGTGTTCGGGCCGGACCTCACGATCCACGTGCTGGGCTGCACGATGGTTCCGGGCACGCTGCTGAAATGCGGCTTCGTGATGCGAAACGGCGAGCCGCTGGCGATCGTCGACTCGGATATCCTTGTCACCACCGGCACCGACGCAATCAGCCCAATCTCCGGTTCCTCGCGCCTGATCCTGGAGAATGGCGAGACGCTGGAATTGTCCTGCGAGACCCGCGACGGCATCGTGATGCACGTCCGGGGCTACACCGCGGTCGAGGCGATCGGCGTCGCCAAGCTGGGAGATCGCATCGGCATGTCCAACCTGGAAGTCTGCACCAACCCCACCGGCGGCAACCAGCCGCCGATCATCACCACTCGCGCGAACAACGGCGTGGGACTGAGCCGCCGATAAGGCTCGGTTCGAGGGGAGGACAACACCGATGACCCAGTTCTTCCCGTCGCCCGACGCGCTGCCCCTGCCGCTCACCCCGGACGAGGTGACGGCGCATTGGCTGACGGCGGCGCTGCGCATGCGCCGGCCCGGCGTCACCGTCACGCGGGCCGAGGTGGTCGACATCGTCTGGGGTACCTCCACCAAGATCCGGGTGCGCGCCCGCTATGAGGGGGCGGGATCGGAGGGCCTGCCGCCCACGCTGATCGTGAAGGGCGGCTTCGAGGAGCACAGTCCCAAGATGGGGCCGATGTACGCCAACGAGGTGCGCTTCTACGCCGACATCCTTCCCTATATCTCGATGTCGTCGCCCATCTGCTATTTCGCGGCGAGCGATCCGAACTCGCATCAGTCGATCGTCATCATGGAGGATCTGAAGCGCGAAGGCGTGATCTTCTGCGATGCGCTGGAACCGCAGAGCTTCGACCAAGTCGCACGGCGGATGGACGCGATGGCGCGCTATCATGCCGAGACGTGGGAATCACCCGAGTTCGAATCGGGCGGGCGCTGGGCGGACATCGGCAGTCGCTTCGAGACCTGGGGCCTGGAGTTCATGCGCCGCTATCTGGTGCCGGATGTGTGGGCACATTATGTGGCCAGCCCGCGCGGCGCGGCCGCCTCCGTTGCATGGCACGACCGCGATTGGATGGAGCATGCGCTGAAGACGATCGGCGAAATTCAGTTTGCGCAGCCGCGTTGCATGATTCACGGGGACACCCATCTCGGCAATCTGTTCATCTACGAGGACGGCAGCCCCGGCTTCTTCGATGCGCAGGTGGCGCGCACTGCCTGGCACCATGAGGTGTCGTACCACATTGCCTGCGCACTCGACCTAGCCGATCGCCGCCGCTGCGAGGGTGCGCTGCTCGAACGGTATCTGGTCGCGCTCAGGGCCGAGGGGATCGATGCGCCCAATTTCGAGGCGGCGTGGCTCGATTATCGGCGCTCGTTGGCCTGGGGCCTGTTCATCTTCCTGACGAACGAGATTCGCTTCCAGACGGAATCGGTGAACACGGCCTATGCCGCGCGTTTCTCCCAGGCTGCGCTCGATCACGACCTGAAGCGGCTGATCGGCTAGGGCGATCGATCTGATTGCATCAGATCGACCGCCCTATGTCTTTGTTTTACCAAGTTTCTGAGCCGGCAGGTGATTCCATCTGCCGCAAATCGTCCTAAATCACGCTCGCGGCGCGCAGTGCGTCAAGTTCGTCTAGGCTCAGCCCGAGCTCAGTGGTGAGCACCTCATCGGTATGCTGGCCGAGCAACGGTGGCGCCGTGTAGTCGGTGATCGGCGTCTCTGAAAAATGGAGTGGGCTGCGCATCACCTGCAGGTCGGGCGCCAGCGGATGCGGCGTCTTCACCGCCATGCCGCGATGCTGGATCTGCGGATCGGCGAACACCTGGCCGATGTCGTTGATCGGTCCGCTCGGGATGCCCGCGGCATCAAGCTTATCCAGCCAGTTTGCCACCGTATCCTGTCGGAAAATCTCGTCGAACACTTCGGTCAGCGCATCGCGGTGCTTCACGCGCTCGACATTGGTGTAGAATAGCTCGTGCTTGGCGAGATCGGGCCGGTTCACCACGTCGCACAGCCGGTCATACTGAACGTCGTTTCCGCAGGTCAGCATGATATTGCCGTCGCTGCACGGGAAAAGTGTGGACGGCATGCCGCCATTGCCTTGGGTGCCGCGCCGTACCGGCACCTCGCCGTTGGTGAGGTAGATCTGCGCATAGTGTGAGAGCGCCGCCACGCCGCAATCGAGCAACGCCACGTCGATGAACTGGCCGACCCCGCCCTGCGCATCGCGGTAATAGAGGGCGGCCAGCACCGCATTAGAGACGTTGAGGCCGGTGATCACGTCGACGATCGAAGGCCCAACCTTCATCGGCCCGCCGCCGGGCTTATGATCCGGAAGCCCAGTGACGCTCATCAGCCCGCATTGGCCCTGGAAGACGGCGTCGTAACCCGGCTTCTTGGCATAGGGTCCGGATTGGCCGTAGCCGGTCACCGAGCAGTAGATCACCTTCGGGTTGATCGCCTTGATGCTCTCGTAATCGAGGCCGTAGCGCTTGAGATCGCCGACCTTGTAATTCTCCATCACCACGTCGGCCTTTTCGGCCAGCTGACGTATGAGATCGGCACCGCGCGCATCCGCTATATTGACCGCGATCGACCGTTTGTTGCGGTTTACGGACATGTAGAAGGCGTTCTCGCGCGTACGGTTGCCCTGCGCGTCGCGCAGATAGGGTTCGCCGAAGACGCGGGCATCGTCGCCGTTGCCCGGCCGCTCTACCTTGATCACGTCGGCACCGAGATCGGCCAGCGTCTGTGTCGCGAACGGGCCAGCGAGCACCCGCGTCAGGTCCAGTACCCGAACGCCCGAAAGGGGCAGGCCGCCTTCGCTTTTGTCCATCGTCATCTCACCGACCGTGATAATATCGCCGCTTCTTAGGAGCGATGGACGGGGTTCGTCGAGAGCGTGCTCCAAGCTTCGCAGGCGCGATATGCCCGCCACGCACGGCCGGCGACATCGAGCCCACGATGTCGATCTACGCCTTCCGCATGCATGTTGCATGTAACCAGCCGAGATTGTAGTCGGCTGCGCAGATTGTTGGGAAAAGGTGCTTTGGAACGGCTCGTCTTCGGTGCGAACGTGCTCGGGTGGACGGTATCCCACACGGACGCCTTCGCTCTCCTTGATCATTGCGCCGCGCTTGGCATCCGGCGTTTCGATACGGCGGACCATTATGTCACCTGGAGTCCCGGCGGGCAGGGCGGGGAGAGCGAGACGATCCTCGGCAAATGGCTGAGCGCGCGCGCCATCCCTGACGCCAAGATCGTCACCAAGGTCGGCTTTCCGATGGGCGACGGCTCGAAAGGACTGGGCCGGGCGCACATCCGGCGGTCGATCGCCGGCTCGCTCGCGCGCCTGCGCCGCGACAGCGTCGAAATCTACATGGCGCATCTAGAAGATCCGGATACGCCGATCGAGGAGACCGTCGAGGCGTTCGCCGAGTTGGTGGCGGAGGGGCGGACAAAGGCCGTCGGCGTCTCGCAGCTGAGCGAGCCGGTCATCGATCGCGCTTTTTCTTACGCGGCCCGACGGGGACTGCCCTGCTTTACCGTCTATGAGACGCTCTACAATCTGTATGAGCGCGAGCCGTTCGAAAGCCAGGGCGCACGGATCGCGGCCCGTTACGGGATGCAGGTGCTGCCCTATCGCTCGCTGGCGGCCGGCTTCCTGACGGGCAAGTATCGGTCAGCCGATGATCTGCGCGGCAAGGCGAGGGGAGCACGGGTCGGCGCCTTCCTAGACGCGCGTGGGCTGCGGGTGCTGGCTGCGCTCGACGCCGTGGCGGCAGAGACGGGGTACACGCCTGCCCGGATCGCCATCGCCTGGCTCGCCGCGCGCCCGCTGATCTCGGCGATCCTCGCAAGCGCGACGACGGCCGAACAGATTGACGAGCAGCTCGCCGGCAGCGCCATAGTCCTCGATCCTGCGCATGTCGCGCTGCTGGATGCGGCCAGCGCCATCGGCGTGGGGGAAGGGTGATGCAGAGGCTCGGCCTGTGCTGGGGCAGCGTGCCGGGCGGAACCTTGCTCGACATCGCCCAAGCGGCGTCGGCGGCGGAGCTGTCGGTGATCGCGGTGACGCCCGGCCAGGTCGCCGACGCTCTGGTAGCGCGGTCCGCGGTGGAGTTGTGCCGCCGGCTGGATGATCTCGGCGTGCGCGTCGGAGTCATCGATCCGCTGATCAGCCCGGTGCCGGGCACGCCGCTGCCGGCCGATGTCGAGCCGCGCATGCGTGCCTTGTTCGAGGCGAGCCAGGAGGATTGCTGGCGCGCCGCCGAGGCGGTGGGGGCTAGGACGATCAATCTCACCCACTTCCTCGGCGTCCCCCAGCCGCTCGATGCGATGCGCGAAGCGCTGGCGCGGCTGGCGGAGCGCAACGGTGCGCACGGCGTCGCCAGCACTTTCGAGTTCATTCCTGGCACGGGCGTCCCGGATTTGTCCTCGGCGGTGGTTGTGACGCGTGATGTGCCGGGTCTCACGATCATGTTCGACATGTGGCATTTCGCGCGGTCAGGCGGGCGGATCGCGGATATCGATGCACTGCCGCCGGGCGCGATCGGCGGCGTGCAACTCAACGATTGGCTGCCGCCCGAGCCGGGCGCGCCCTATGTCCCGATGTCGGGGCGGCTGATGCCGGGCGACGGGTGTCTGCCGCTGGCCGACCTCCTCGCCCGCATCGAGGCCAACTCGCCGGGCTTGGACGTCGGCATCGAGGTGTTCAACGCCGATCTCGCGCGGATGGAGCGCGACGAGGCGGTGCGGATGCTGGTGCGCAAGAGCAGGCCTTTTCTCGCAAAGGCACCATCGTGACAGAGAGTGACACCATCGTCTGGATCAGCGGCGCTACCGAGGGCCTCGGCAGTGGCCTCGCCCGTAACGTACCTTATCCCGGCGCACGGATCATCAACCTCTCACGCCGCCCGCATCCCGAGCTGGAGACGATCAGCTTCGACCTGACCGCGCCCGAGACATGGGAAGCGGTGGGTGAGAGCTTCCGGCGCGAGCTTCGTAATTTTGAAGGCAAGCGAGCGATCTTCATCCACAACGCGGTGTGCCGCAGCCATGCCGGCTTCGTCGGCGATGTCGATCACGCAACCTATATGCGTGAATTGCTCGCCAACGGCACCGCACCGCAGATCCTGGGCGACATGTTCCTGCGTGCGGTGGGGCCGAGCTATGAAAGCGGGCTCGTCCTCATTTCCTCGGCGGCGGCACGCAGCCCGTTCGAAGGCCACGCTTCTTATTGCGCAGCCAAGGCGGGGGTGGAAATGTGGGTACGCGTGGTACGTCGCGAGCTGAAGCGGCGGAGGCGGAACACATGGGTGGTGGCGATCCGCCCCGGCTTCGTCGACAGCCCGACGACGAGATACGAGGCGACGCTTCCGATGCACGATTATCCGGTGGGCGAGCAGATGGCGCGGCAATTTGCCAGCGGCGAGGGCGTGATGTCGCCGGACCAGGCCGGCGCCGGCATCTGGGCGATGCTGCCGCCCACCCAGGATGCATCGATCCTGATGCAGGGCGAGATGGTCAAGGTCGGCCAGTAGCCGCAAGCTCGGTCCGGCTTCGCTTTGATCCGGACGGCCTCAACCCGCACCTTCGGCGCCGACCGATGCCCATCGAAGGCGATTTCCCGCCGGACCGGACTCCCAGGGACTTCCTACGAGATAGGCCTACCATCGGCGGCGTAGCTGTGATCCGATGAGGCGCTGGCGCATCGCTGCCTTGCGCTCATCGGGCGTGATGCGCGGGCTGCGATCGCCGAGATGGGCGGAGACGTCGGCGAGCTTCATCTTGGTGAGCGTCGGCGTCGGGTGCGAGCTGCAGCGATACCAGCGGCCGATCAGCATGCCATAATTGTGATCCGCCGTGTCGAGCCAGTTGGCGAAGCCCGGATCCTGCTGGGAAAGCACCGCGCGGAACCTGCCGTCGCTGTCAATCTTGGCGGTGTGCCCGTTCAGACTGGTCTGGCGGTAGAGGATCTCGGCCTGGTTCCAGATGCCGTCGACGACCTGCACGTTCCAGTAATGGCGCTTCTCCGGCAGTTCGGTCTCCAGCACCAGCGCCTCGTCGTCGGCCAGTTCGAAGACGCTCTCGAAATAGGATTGCGGCCAGTCCTCGCTGTTTCCGAGATCCTGAAAATTGTGAAGATGCATCGTGTTGATGAGACCCATCTCGTGCGGGCGGCGTACCGCGCCGAGCGCGATCTGCGAGAGGCCCTTGGCATAGGTGCCGAACAGCTCGGCAAGCTGCTCGTCGATGAAGTCGGCCGACTGGCGCGGCTTCACCGGCACTGGATCGAGCCGCTCGATCGCGAGCCGCATGTCGGTCTCACGGCCCCATCTATAATTAAACTGGCGGACGAGGATGAAGTCGGCCTCCGGATCGAGCCGCAGCCAGTTGCCTTCATGACCCTCCGGCCGTTCGGTGCTGAAGATCACCTCGAACCTGCCATCCGCTTCGATATCGAGATGGTCGATATCGTAATTGCCCAGCCCCTTGCCGGGCGATCCCTTGGTGCCGATCATGCGGTTGCCGATCGCGAAACCCGCCACGATCGAATCGCCGCGCTCGCCGCTGATGCGATAGGTGCCCTTTCCGTCGACGCGGGTGTAATAATAGATCGCGTCCGGATTGGGCTGGGCCAGGAAGGCCGAATTTTCGAATGCGACGAATTCGGGATATTCGGGGCTCGTCTGGAAATACATCAGATAGCCTTGCGACAGGTTCATCGCGAACTGCCGGAAAAGCTCGGCCTTGAGTTGATCGTTCATCGGCGCCGTGGTCCTGTCGATCAATTCGGCCGCCGGCTTCAGCAGATCGACATATTCGCTCCAGCTTCGCATCATCGGGCTCCCGTGGCTCTGTCGGTTCCGTATCAATCAATCCGATCGCTGCATCGGCCGCCTCTCCTATTTGGGAATGGCCGGCTCAATCCTGCGCCCAGAAACGGGACGGCGGAACCATCCGCCTCGATCCCAAGGAATCCGGGAGTAGCAGGGGACGGTCCGCGCGTTGACGCCGGCATTCGATCTCAAGCGGCCAATCGTCCGTCCCATCGCGTGCCGTTCATTCCGGACAGGCCGACGATGACCAGCCCGGCCATTTGCGAGACTAGGAGCCAGGACGCCGGCCATCAAATCCGCGAAGCGACATAGTGGGTGCAACCGCTGTGCAGCAAAAAAGGCCATCGCATCTGCGTTTTATGCCGCATTTCTCATCCAGGGCAGACGTTGTCGGCCAGTCCGTCTGTATGCTGCATGTATGGGTCCTGTTGGGCTGAACGGGCTGACGCAAAAGATTCGCCCGCCCAAGCGTGTAGGGAGAGAGGCGATGATCGGAAGCGGGGATTCGGCGATTCGCGTCATGAAGCTGAGCGTCGGCGCACAGTCCGGCCTCCTCGCCTGCGGCCTGTTCACCACGATCGGCCTCTTCTCGCCAGGCTTGGTGCTGCCGCAGATCGAGAAATCCTTTGCAGGCACGCCCCATGTCGAGCTGCTCGTGCAGCTGATCGGCGCGATCGCCAGCTTCTCCTTCGCGGTAGGTGCACCCTTGGCGGGGGCCCTTACGGCGCGAATGGGATGCAGGAGGGTGATCCTGCCGTCGCTCATCCTGTTCGCCATCGCCGGCACCGCGCCGGCGCTACTCGACAATCTTTGGACGATCCTGGCAACGCGCGTAATACTGGGCCTCTCGCTCTCCGGCATCTTCACGGCCGGCCTAGCCGGTATCGGCGCCATGCCCGCAAGCAGCCGGGCACGCATGTTCGGCTGGTATTCTGTGGTCGGCGGCGCGGCGGCGATCCTGCTTTTCCCAGTCGTCGGCGTGCTTGCGCGTTATGGCTGGCATCTTCCCTTCGTGGTTCATCTCCTTGCCGCGGCAGTGGTACCGCTGGCGGCGCTGCTGCCACGCAGCCTCGGCCAGGTCGAACAGGGTTCCGCGGCGGAGCCGGAGGCATCGGGCAGTCTGCTCAGCCCCGCGATGATCGGCCTGCTTTCAATGTCGGTGCTGGTCGGCATGGCGATGTTCATCGGGCCGATGTACGCGCCGCTCTATCTCAGCACGCTGGGCATCAGCGACACGCGGTTGCTCGCCGTCCCGGTGACGCTAGGCTCGATCGGCGCGGTGATGGCCTCTGCCGGTTACGGTTTCCTGCACCGCAAGCTGGGGATTTCCGGCGTTTCGGTGGCCGGGATGCTGACGATGGGCCTTGCCCTGGCGGTCGCGGGCACCTCAGCGATAATCCCCCTGTTCACGATCGCCATCATTGTCCACAGCGCGACCGTCGCCTTGCTCGCGCCGCATGTCAGTGCCACGGCATTGGCCTTGAGCCCGGCGGGCAAGGGCTCCCAGGCAATGGGCCTCGCCAACGGCGTGATGTTTGGATCGCAGTTGCTCTTCCCATTCCTCTCCTCATGGATCAGGGCCGAGACGAGCGTGACGGGGGTGTTCCTGGCGTTCGCCGCGGCAGCGCTGCTGATCGGGTTTGCTATCGTCTTGCGGCGCAGCATGATGCAGCGAGGGGCTGTCGCGGTCTAGGATGATTGGGAGGCCTTAGCCGCTAATCACGTCACCCGGCATCGCACCGACGTCGAGGTAGAAGGGTTGGAAGCGCCGTTCCGCGAAACGCCAGCCCTCGGCGGTGCGGATAAGCCGGTCATGATAGAGGCCGTAGCTGTCGAGCCCGCCTTCGCCTGCGCCGCGCTGGCCAAGCTCGTGGACGGAGGTTTTCGCCGTCGCGCCGTCGCCGTCGATCTCGACGATCGATCCCATCAGCCCCTGGAACAGGAAGGGCATGGCGCCGACCATTTGGCTGATGCCGGCGATGATCGCGTCGCCCTCCAGCCGAATGCTGAACGGCGGGTCCACCTGCCACACGCCGTCCGGCAGGAAGCAGGCGCGCATCGCCTCGAAATCGCGCAGGTTGAGCGCCACACTGTAGCCCTCGATCGTCTCGCGCACCGCCATGCGATCGGCCAAGTCGCCCGCCATCGTCATTCTCCCGTTCAGTCCAGCGTCATCAGGTGGGTATTGCTGTAAGGCTTGATCTCGGCATGGCGTCCTTCGCGCAGTTGGTTTGGCCATTCCGGGTTGGTAATCAGCATGCGGCCGACGCCGACGAGATCGAATTCGCCCGCCTCCAGCCGCTCGATCAGGGGATCGAGGCTGGCGAGGCCGGAATCGCTCATCGAGAATTCGCCGTCGTCGGCGAAATTCTCCTTGGAGAGGCCGATCGAGCCAACCGTCATCGTCGGCTTGCCGGTGAGCTTCTTGGTCCAGCCCGCGAGATTCAGGCGGCTGCCCTCAAACTCCGGTTCCCAGAAGCGGCGCGTCGAGCAGTCGAACATGTCGACACCGGCGTCGACCAGCGGCAACAGGAAGCGCTCAAGCTCAGCCGGCGTGGACGCGAGCTTGTAATGGTAATCCTGCTGCTTCCATTGCGACCAGCGGAAGGTGATCGGGAAATCCGGACCGACTGCGGCGCGCACGGCGGAAAGCAGCTCGACGGCGAAGCGGGTGCGCGCCGTGATGTCGCCACCATAGCGGTCGGCGCGGCAATTGGTGCGGTCCCAGAAGAACTGGTCGATGATGTAGCCGTGCGCGCCGTGCAGGTTGATTCCGTCGCAGCCTATGTCGCGGGCAGCGCGAGCGCCGCGCGCAAAGGCGTCGATTACATCGGCGATGTCGCGCTCGGTCATCGGTTCGGCGATCTGGGCGGCCTCGCGGATCGGATCGACCCAGCCGATCACGTGGACGAGCGGCTCGGCCCATCCAGAGGGGCCGACGGGCGGGAGATGCGGGTTGGGAATTTGGGGGTTGTCGCCCACCGGGGGGCGGAGCAGTCCGGCGTGCCAGAGCTGCGGCATGAAATGGCCGCCGGCGGCGTGGATGGCGTCCACCACCGTCTTCCACGCGGCGAGCGGCGCATCGCCGAAGAAGGCGGCATGCATGACATCGGTGGATGCGACCGGATGGTCGATCGCCGAAGCCTCGCCGATGCACAGGCCGACGCCGCCCTTGGTCCGTCGCACGAAATAGTCGACGAAGCCGGGGGGCTGTACACCGCCTTCCGCGAAGTTGCGGCCCATCGGCGACATCACGATGCGGTTGGGCAAAGTCAGCCCGTTGATCGTCACCGGTTCGAAAAGAATCGACAGGTCGCGCATCAGGGCCTCACTTCGGGGATCGGATCATGTCGGTGAAAATGGCGCGTGCTGGGCGCGGCGGGCAAGAGGCCGCGCCGACGGCCTGAGCGTTGTCGGCTCACGACTGCAGGGCAGCGTAGGGGCGCAAGGGATCGCGCCCGTCCCAGCCGCGATGCGCCGCGATCATCACGTCCAGCGCGTGCAGCACCGCCGGCGTCCAGACGCCGTATTCGAGATAATGGCCGAACCGCGCGCGAGTGTCGGCGAAGCCTGCACGGCCGATGCCTTCCATCATATCGTTGACGACAACGGTCTCCCCCGCGGCGTCGTGGGATGCGAGCGCGGCGTCGTAATCCGCCGTCGCGATCTGCAGGTGGTGGAGGCCGAAGCGCCGGCCCGGCTCGATCTCCGCGAAGACGCAATGGCCGGAGCCCTGATATTCAACTAGCTCGATATTGACGTCGTCGCGGTAGCCGATCGCGGCCTCGATCGCTCCTTCGGTGGGGCGGCCGCGATGGAGCTGGTTGCCTAGCTCGAACCGCGCCCGATAGAACGGGCCGACGCCGTCGGCCGCCCAGGCGAGGGCAGCCTTATCGATATCCGGGACCGTGTAGCAGACCTGGACGATCTTGCCGGGCCGATCGGCGGCGATCGACGCCAGCGTGTCCCTCACCGGTCGGCGCCGGGCTCGAACACCGCCGCAGTCAGATGCTGGCCGCCATCGGCGAACACCTTGTGACCGACGATGAAGCAAGCCTCGTCAGAGACCAGGAACATCGCCGCGCCGCCGATATCCTCCACCGGATCGGCCAGCCGTTGCATCGCCGTGTTGTCGATCAGATAGGCGACGTCGCGCTTCGCCCGATAATCGTTGAACACCTTGATGTCGGGTAGGCCCGGTTGAAGGAAGTTCACGAGGATCTGGTCCTTCGCCCATTCGACGCCGATCGAGCGGGTGAGAGCAGCCAGCGCGCCGTCCGTGGTGATCGCGTCGGTCACACCTTCCTGTGCGCTCGCCCCGTAGATCGAGCCGAGGTTGACGATGCGGCCGCCTCCGGCCTTGAGCATGTGCGGCTTCACCGCCTTCATCATCGCCAGCGCGCTCGCCACGACCTCGACGAAGGCGGAGGTGAAGTCGGAGACCGGCTTGGCGTCGAACCGTCCCCACTTCAGCGCCGGGTGCACGCCATTGACGAGGATGTCGATGCGGCCGTGGCTGTCCGCCACCGTCTTGGCCAGCCCCTCGGCGGCGCCCGGCGTGGCAAAATCGACGAACCGGCCTTCCGCGCCCTCGATGCCCTTGGCGGCATCCTTCGCTGCCGCCTCGTCCTGATCGACGAGGATCACCCTGGCGCCCTCGCGCGCGAAACGGCGGGCGATGCCCTGCGAAACCTCGTTGGCGCCGCCGGTGACGATAGCCACCTGTCCCTGGATCAAGCCCATGATGTACCTCCCTCGCTCAAGCCGCGGCCGGCTCGATGGCCGCCTGCTCGTGGCCCTCGTGGATGTTGGTGCCTTCTTTCTGGTTCTGGGTCGGCGCGTTCAGATAGACGCCGCCGTCGACGTTGAAGACCTGCCCGGTGATGAAGCGGCCATTGTCGCTGACCAGGCCGAGTACCGCGCCGGCGATGTCACGCTCGCAATCGCCCATGCGGCGCATGGGAAACTGGCGGACGCTTTCCTCCGCCATCTCGCGGTTCTGCGCGACCCAACTCTGGTAGGCCCAGCTGTCGCCGGCCGGCACGATGCAGTTGGCTGTGATATTGTCCTTGCCGAACTCGCGCGCGGCGCTGCGGGTCAGCGCCTCGTTGGCGGCCTTGGTGATGTTGTAGTCGCTGCCGAATGGCATGCCCCACAACGCCCAATGACTGCTGAAATAGATCAGCCGGCCGCCGCCCACCTTGCGCATATGTGGTACGGCGGCGCGAGAAGTCCACAGCGACTGGTAGAAGCCAGTTGCAAGCGTCATCGCGAAGTCGGCGTCGGGCTTCTGTTCGATATTGCGGGCAGGCGCGATGCCTTGCGCATTGTTGACGACGATATCGAGCCGGCCGAACTTCTCGACCGCGGTCTCGACCAGCGCCTCCATTTGCGCGCGGTTGCCGACGTCGGCCGCCACGAACAGCGCGCGCTCGGCGGCGCCGGAAATGGCGGCGATCCGCTTCTTGTTGTCTTCGTCGTTCTTTGCGTCACGCGAGCAGTAGACGACCGCCGCCCCTTCCTTGAGGAAGCGCAGGACGATGCCCTGGCCGATGCCCTTGGTGCCGCCGGTGACGACGGCGACCTTTCCGTTCAAGCGTCCATGCGCTGTGGTCATGATCCTCTCCTTCAGGATTGTTGCTGGACCAGCGGCTTACCCGTGGCCAGCCGCCACATGTCCGCCACCACGGGCAAGTGGATGGTCTGGCCGCCATCGACCGGGAGTAGCTGACCGGTGATGTAGCGCGCCGCATCGGACAGCAGGAAGGCGCTCGCCTCGGCGATGTCCTCAGGCTTGCCGAGATAGGGCAACACATTGTTGTCGAGCGTCATCTGGAAGAACTGGTCCCCCATGTTGCGCGTCGTCGGCGTGTCGATGAAGCCAGGCGCCACCGTGTTGCAGCGGATGTTGCGCTTGCCGTAGGCAGTGGCGATCGATTGGCTGAGGCTGTGCACCCCGGCCTTGGAAGCAGCGTAAGCCGGCACCACGCCGAGCGCCAGGATGCCGGCGGTGGACGAGATGTTGACGATCGCCCCGCCGCCGCGCTTCAGCATTTCGGGGATGGCGTATTTGGCTGCGAGCATCGGCCCGCGCAGGTTCACTTCCTGCGCGCGGTTCCAGATCGCGATGTCCATCAGATGGATCTCGCCGTCGGATCCGGACTGCTCCGGCGTGTTGTAGGAAACGACATTGTCGAGCAGATCGATACCACCGAAGGCCGTGACGGTTTCGGCCACCATCCTCGCGACCTGCGCCTCGTCGCGTACGTCGACCCGAAGGGCGATCGCGCGCCCGCCGGCGTTCGTTATGGCGTCGGCCGCTTCCTTTGCGAGATCGAGATTTAGGTCGGCCACCGCGACAGCGGCGCCGCGGGCGGCAATCAGTTCGCACGAGGCGCGCCCGATGCCCGAGGCACCGCCAGTGACGATGGCGACCTTGCCGGAGAGGGTGGTCATGCGAGGTTGAACCGCTTGCGATAGTTGGCGAAAGCGTCCCTGACCATGTCCTCCGTCAATCCGAACGGCTCCAGCGCATAGGGGTAGCGGCCGTAGCGATCGGGCCGGTTGGAAGGATCCGCCAGCCAGGCACGCATGCGCTGCTCGTGCTCGGGCGTCGACGCCAGCCCCCAGTGCGAATAGGCGCGCTGGATCACGCCGACCGGATCGTGTGCCACGTCCTTGAACGGCACGTGGAAGATGCGCGGATCGTCGACCAGCGGATTGTCGAGGGTCGCGTCGAGCGACTGGCGGATGCTCTCGACGAAGGCCGGGCCCAGGCCCTTGAAATCCATCGTCCAATCGGTGATCGCGCCATAGAGCACGGCGGTGATCGCCATCGTCGAAGGGTGGACCTGCAGCGGATCGCGGTGCGGCCAGATGCACAGCGCATCCGGATAAGCCTCGAACAGCGCGTCGAGCACGAACTGGTGGTAGATGCCCTTAACCGCCCAGCGTTTCGGCTCGCAGTTCCATTGCAGGTGCTGCAGGAACTGGCGGTGGAAATCATAGGCGTCGGCGATGTTCGCCGCATCCAGGATCATCGCCAGCGCCGGCACGCGATAAAGCAGCGACGGATAAGCGTTCTGGAAGTCGATCGTGAAGATCTCTTCGTCCTCGATCGGACAATGGCCGCGCTTGTCCCAATAGGGATGGAGCTGGAGCAGCCCCGGCGCGAGGTGGAGCAGGCGATCGAGATCCTGCGCGGCCAGCTCGATACGCGCATCCACCACCGTCACCTCTCCGGGGGGCGGGCAGGGCTCATGCGTGTGCCACCAGACCGGCACGCGCACGCCCGGATCCTCGGCGAGCAGCGAATGGAGCAGGGTGGTGCCGGTGCGCGCGAAGCCGATCACGAAGATCGGGCGATCGATCTTCTCCTGCGCAATGCCGGGCAGACGCACGCGGTCTCCGGCAAGTCGCAGTCGCATCGCGAGCAGCTTGCGCAGCTGCAGCTCCACCTCGTTCTTGCGATCATGGGTGAGCGGCGGCTGCTCGTTGAGCCAGTCGACGAGCTTCTCGACGCGGCGGTACAGGCGAGGATCGAGCGGCCCGAACTGACCGCTGACATAGCGCGCGCTGCTAATCAGCTCGTCCAGAGAAATCGGGGGTGCCGCGTCCGTGGCGCTCCGCGCTATGACGAGAGGTGATCGCATCGGGCCCATCCCATCTTATGTCATGGGATTACTTTACTCAGTGTCGTAATTTCCTGCCAGCTCCTTTGTTGTTCCAGCGCGAATGCGATATGAAAATGATGCATCACAGCAAGACTTGCATGCGATCTGGAACGATCGTTCGATGGCGGCCAAAGCGATGAGGAGAAAGACGATGGGCTGGAGCGACGCGGATCTGGCGCTTCTGGAGGACGGGTTCCTCGTGCCCGACAACCCGCTCGCCACCCGCGATCAGCGTGATCTCGAGCGGCTGGCGATCCGCATCTTCAACACGCAGGAAATCGCCGCGGCGCGCGCCAAGGTGGCCCTGCACTGGCTCGGCAAAATGACGATGCGCTTTAGCGAGGAGCAGATGGAGAGCTTCGACCAAGCTGTCTCGCGCTACGTCTTCCATTGTTGTCTCAATGCAGCCAACAGCGATTCGGCCCGGCCGAAGGTGCTCAAGGTCGAAGGGGAGCGCCATCATTGGTTCGGCATGGACGTGCCCGGCGCCGAGCGCGGCGGCAACAATGCCGATTGCGCCTATCGCATCCTCACCGTGGACGGCCAGGGTAGCTTCGAAGTGCTTGGCCGGACGGCGCCCAATCCACCCGCCGACGTGACTTTCACGCTCATAGCCGGCACCTCGATGAGCAGGACCATTCGGACGATCGAGTGGCGCGATATCATCAAGGAGGAGGACGGTCTTTTCCGCCTGACCGTCAGCCCGGAGGCCGCGGATGGACGCCCCAACCATTTCCAGAGCCGAGCGGACGCGAGTTATCTGTTCGTACGCGACTGCCTGACCGACTGGGAGACGCAGCGCGCCAACCGGCTGGCCATCCGCCGGCTGGATGCCGGGCCGGAGGCGCCCGACTTCGCTGAATATGTGCGCCGCGCCGCCCAATATGCCGACGACGACATGGCCTATTATTGGGACATGTGCATGGGTCAGTCTTACGGCTTCCCGGCCAATGTTCCGGGCCCGGTGCGCAACACAGGACAGTTTGGCGGACTCGTCTCGCAGAGCGGAGCCACGGGCCACTACGATCTCGCCGACGACGAGGCGCTGGTCATGACAGTGACGCCGGGCAGCGCGACCTACATGTCGTTCATGGTGCACGATCCCTGGTGGTGCACGCTGCCCTTTGCACCAAGAACCGCAAGCCTCAATCTTGCGCAGGTCGCGCGCGACGCGGACGGCGCGATCACCTTCGTGGTCTGCCCCACCGATCCCGGCGTCCACAACTGGATCGATACCGGCGGGGTGCATGCAGGCATCTTCTATTTCCGCTGGCAGGGCCTGCCGTCCGACGATCCAACGCCACCCGAGATCAAGGGGTATGCTCTTGTCAAGCTCGATCGGCTCGAGGAAGCGCTGCCCGCCGGCACGCGCTTCGTGACGCCCGAGGAGCGCAAGGCGCAGCAGGCGGCCCGTGCGCGGGCCGTCGCCGGATGGTGGCGGGACAGCTAGTGGTTTTCGCTGAAGACAGGATCGATAGGATGACAGACGTAAGCGGCAAGAGCGTGATCGTGACGGGCGGCGGTCAAGGAATAGGACTGGCACTCGCCAGACATTTCGCGGCGGGCGGCGCGCGCGTGGTCGTCGCTGAATATAATCCGGAGACGGTTGATTTCGCGAAAAGCGAGTTGGACGATGTCGGCTCGGACGCCATTGTTCTTGCCGCCGACGTGCGCGAGCGCAATCAGGTCGACATGGTGGTTGATCGGACGATGGCGGCGTTCGGCCGGATCGATGCCGTGATCAACAATGCGCAGAATTCCTTCGCCGATGTCCCGTTCGAGGATCATAGCGAGGAGCAACTGCGCCGCGCGGTCGAAACTGGCGCCTTCGGATCGATCCGCATGATGCAGGCGGTGTTTCCGCATATGAAGGCTGCCGGAGGCGGCAGCATCGTCAACGTCGCCTCTTCGACGGCGCTGCAGGGTTTTCCCGGTGGGCTGGGCTATGTCGTCAGCAAGGGAGCGATCATGGCCTTAACGCGGGCGGCGGCGCGCGAATGGGGGCCTTACAACATCCGGGTCAATGCTTATGCGCCGTCGGCGATGACTCCGGCATCCAAGAAATTCGCGGAAAGGCAGCCGGAACAGTATAGGGCGATCACGGCGCAGATACCGTTCGGGCGGCTGGGCGATCCGAGTGAGGATATCGCTCCGGCTGTCGCCTTTCTTGTATCGGACGCCTCGCATTTCATCACGGGCCAGATATTCGCCGTCGACGGCGGCCAGTATATCGGGCCGATCTGATGCATCCCGCCACGGGGCTGGGCTCCCCCGGTTCCGGTTGAACCGAATCCAGCCCAGATCTCCTCGATCTGCTTCGATTTCCGGTCATCAACAGCTTCCAGCGACTTGGGCAGGCTAG
>CBFRWL010000012.1:0-18614 GCA_965727025.1 uncultured Sphingomonas sp. | reverse complement strand
ATCCTGCACAGCTTCATCGCGGATGACGAAGCGGTGGTGGGGGCGCAGCTGCACCCATGGGTCAATCCTCCCTTCACCGAGACGATCTCCAACGCAAACAGCTTCGCAGGTAATCTCCCGCCGGGGGTGGAGCAGGCAAAGCTCACCAACCTGACCAACAAGATCAGGGAAATGGTCGGGATCCAGCCAACCATTTACCGTGCCGGCCGCTATGGCGTGGGGCCGGGCACGGCTAAGCTGCTGATCGAGCTTGGCTACGAGCTTGATGTCTCGACCCGTCCGTTGTTCGATTATTCGTCCGAAGGCGGCCCCGATTTTTCGTCGTTTCCGGCGTGGCCCTGGTGGGTCGATGCGAACCGGCGTCTGCTGGAAATGCCGCTCAGCGCTATCTACGCCGGTTATTGGCGTCGGCGCGGCGGAAGCCTTTTTCCTGCGACCGCGGGTCTGCCGTTGCTGCGCGGCGCTCTCGCCAAGAGCGGCCTGCTTCAGCGCGTTGCCCTTACGCCGGAGGGAATGCCCCTCAAGGATGTGCTTCAGGCCATTGACATCATGCTGGATCAACCAATCGGCGTGTTCAGTCTTTCCTTCCATTCGCCGTCGTTGCGTCCGGGCAACACGCCCTATGTGCGCGATCAGGCTGAGCTCAGGAGCTTCTGGAACTGGTGGCACAAGGTGCTCGATCGTTTCGCGCGCGCCGGCGTTCAGCCCGCCTGTGCCTATCAGTTCATCGATGCCGCCCGGTCCGCCGCGCAGATGCCTGCCTGAAGTCTTGTACTTGCAACCACCGCCACCGCTCCGCTATCGGCGTGGCAAGATCCGATATCGGGCCTGTAGCTCAATGGTTAGAGCTGGCCGCTCATAACGGCTAGGTTGGGGGTTCGAGTCCCTCCGGGCCCACCATCCATCATGGAGCGTTCCCACGGCATCATGTGTTGTCGTTAGGCGAGGTCATAATGCCCCCTCATGAGCGCTTCAAACGGTGCGTGAACCGGCCCGCTATTCGCTGGATCCGGGTTATGGCGTTGCCGCAAAGAGTTGGACCGATGTTTCAGCGGAAGCCATCGGCTAGGCGTTAATCAAATTTTTACCTATACTTACGAAACCTTCCTCTGCCATAAGCGCTAAAAATTAGGACAGGATGTTAACGGGATAACCCGGATCTTGAAGGGCGTCCGGGGAATTGCGGATGAGCATATATCTAATTTACTTGGCTTGGAGCGCGTTCGTGCTGGGCTCGGCACGGAACCGGGATTGGTCGGGCAGGGCCGGCAAGATCGAGTTGCTCGCGCTGGGTGCGGCTTCAGTCATCATCATCTGCTGGCTTAGCGACGGCAAACCGCTGAGTGATTTGGTCAAGGCCTATTATCCGGCCGGACGCCTGATCTGGGAATCGCCGGAACTCCTCTATAGCTGCGATCAGGCGCGGCATCCCTCGAGCCTGTGCTTTGTCAATTTTCCGGCGGTGGCGGTGCTGTTCTCGCCACTGGCCTTTCTGCCGCTTGGGCTGGCCAAGCTGATCTTCACCGGTGCCGGCATCGTCGCCACGAGCTATGGCATCTGGCGGCTCGCCGACGGTGCGGACACGCGCAACGGCCGTCTGGTCATCGCGCTCTGCCTGCTCAGCGGCCCACTGATATTCAGCATTTGGCTCGGCAACATCACGCATATGCTGCTTCCGCTGATGCTGATCGGGTTTGAGGCGCAAAGCCGGAACAAGGGTGTCGTGGCGGGGCTGGTATTCGCACTGCTGGCTTTTTTGAAGCCGCTGTTCAGCCTTTTCATTCTTTATCTGGTCTTGCGGCAGAGTTGGCGCGCGGCGGCAGTGATGGCGCTCACAGGGATCGCGGTGTTCGCGATCTCGCTGGTGGCGTTTGGCCTGCCGGTGCATGTGATCTTCGTCAGGGATTATGTCCTTGGCTTCGGCGCGCGGCCGGTGGTGGCCTTCACGGTCGAAAATTATGCGGCTGCGATCGCGCACCTGACGATGCCGCTCAACCACCTCAAAAACTGGATGCCGATCGAAGAGGCGTTCTGGTTCAAGCTTTCTCGCGTGACACTCAGCCTCGCCACCATATTCGGCGTGGCGGCGATGCTTCGCCGCGTTGGCAAGCCGCAGACCGAGCAGGCGAAACTTGCGGAGCTTTGCATTGCCCTTTGTGTGATCCTGCTGGTCGCCCCGGTGACGTGGACACATTATCTGGCTTTGCTGCTCATCCCCTTTGCCTGGTTCACCACCAATCGCTTCGACATCGAAATCGAGCCGGTCGAGCGTGTTGCCATCGCTGCGGCGCTGTTCCTTGTGCTGCTGCCGGTTCACCCGCTGGCGCCCTCGGGAAGCTGGCAGTTCGTGCGCGATCGCCTCTGGACTCTGCACTATGTCGTGGGCGTGGTGATCTTGCTGGCAATTCTGCTGCGTGCCCGGTTGCGGATGGCGGCGGTGGTCGAGGTCGATGCGGCACGGACGCCTGCGCTTCGCCCGAGCTGGGAGGGCGATGAACATGGCTGGGCCGGCGAATTGAAACCCAGCCGCACGTCCTGATCGTCATGGCTGCTAGCCGGAGCCGGGGCACAGCCACGCGATGATGCAGCCGGAAGCCTTTGCACTGCTGAACCACGACGGCGTGGCCCTCGTCGAAAATGGCGTAACCACGAGCTATGCGGAGTTGGCTGCGCTGGCGGTCGAGTATGGCCGGCGTCTTGGCACCGAGCGCCGGCTCGTCTTCCTCGAAACACGCAACTCGGTTCACGCCGTCGGTGCCTTGCTGGGTTGCCTCATCGGCGGCCATGTCGTCCATCCTTTCGCAGCGGGAGAGAGCCACCTCGCCGTCGCGCGCGGACCAGTGTTTCAGCCCAATGTGCGGCTCAGCTTCACGCAGGGGGAATGCGATCTTGTGTGGATGCATGATCGCTCGCTCGATCTTCACCCCGATCTGCGCATCTTGTTGTCCACCTCGGGATCCACCGGTGCGCCGAAGCTGGTCAAGCTCAGCGAGACCAATCTGCTCTCCAACGCCGCGGCCATCGCGGAATATCTTCAGCTCGGCCCCGGCGAGCGGGCAGCGACAACGCTGGATTTCGCGCATGCTTTCGGGCTGTCGGTGCTCACATCGCATCTTCATAGCGGCGGCTCGCTGCTTCTCACCTCTCAGCCCATCACCGACCCCGGCTTCTGGACGAGCTTCCGAGAGGGCGAGGCCACCAGCTTCTCAGGCGTTCCCTACACGTTCGAGCTGCTGCGCCGGACCGAGGATTGGGCGTCGATCCCTTCGCTGAAGCATGTTGCCCAGGCCGGCGGCCGCCTCGATCCGGAGCTGGTACGGCATTTCGCCCGGCTGGGGCGCAAGCATGGCTGGCGCTTTCAGGTTATGTACGGGCAGACCGAGGCATCGCCGCGCATGGCCTATTTGCCGCCCGAGCTTGCCCAGGATCGTCCTGATTGCATCGGCGTGGCCATACCCGGCGGCCATCTCACCCTGTTCGACGAGCAGGGCGGGGAGATCTGCGAGGCGCATGTTGCTGGCGAACTGATCTATTCCGGCCCGAATGTGATGATGGGATATGCCAGCAGCCTGGACGATCTCGCGACCGCCGAACGGTTGCCTTATCTTCGAACTGGGGATCTCGCCGAGCGTGATGCGAATGGATTGTTCCGGATCGTCGGTCGCGCCAGCCGGTTCGTCAAGCCGTTCGGCATCCGGGTGGGGTTGGACGATGCCCAGGCAATCGCGCGGAAACATGTTCCCGGCGCGGTCTGCGTCGGAAATGACAGCCATATCGTCGTGGCGGTCACCCCGGAGGGGCAGGGCGATCCTGCCGATCAGGCGGTTGCGGCAGTGGCAACGCATTTCGCGTTGCCCGCCTTCGTGGTGCGTCCGCTTATTCTGGATACAATGCCGCTGCTGCCGAATGGCAAGGTCGATCTGCGGGCGATCCTCGATCATGACACGAACGTGCGCGAACGTGCCGGGCCGACGTCCGTCAAGCTGGAGCAGGGTGGCCTCGCGGAGCGTCTTGTCCGGCGTTTCGTGCACGAGTTCACCAGCATCGTCGGTCTGCGACGCGAGCATTGGGACAGCGTGCAAGCGATCTACACGACCTTCCTGGGCGAGCGCCCGCACGCCGCCGACCTGAGCTTTCGTGACCTGGCCGGCGATTCGCTCTCTTATGTATCGACCCAGCTCGCTCTGGAGGAATATCTTGGCGAGCTGCCCGACAATTGGGAACAGATGCCGATCCGCGATCTCGAAAATCTGAGGAATGGCGTTCATGCCATTTAGCAATTCGCTGTCCATGCCGGTGGCATTGCGCGGCGTTGCCATCGCTTCGGTGGTGCTCCACCACGCCTATGGCAATCACGCCCAAGGCTGGATCGCCGAGAATCTCGGCTTTTATGGCGGGATGGATTTCCTGCTGATGCTGACCGGCTATAATTTCGCGCGATTCAGCCTTCACGGTGCGCCGCCACCGGCGGTGCGCCGCGGGCTTTGGTCGCTCGTCCGCACCATGATCCTGTTTTCCGTAGCGATGCTCTTGCTCTGGGCGCCGTTCAAGGGGATCGAGAGGCGTGAGCTCCTGCTCATCGCCAACTGGTATCCCAACCCTGGCAAGGCGATGTTCCCGATCGAATTCGCGGGCATGCTCATCCAGATTTGCCTGATATTCTGGCTCATGAGTTGGTTGCCGGGATTTGCCGAAACGTGGAAACGGCCGTTGATGACCTCCTCCATGCTGTTTGCGATCGGGGTGGCACTGGTCACGCTCTTTCCCCGCCCTGATCTGCACAATCGCCTTCCTTGGCTTTATCTGTGGGCCTTCAGCCTTGGGATAATGGTCTATTTCGGCATGCGTTCGGATGTGCAGGGTCCGCAGCGATGGATCAGACCAGCGCTGCTCTTGTGCGCGCTCGTGGCGACTTATGCGGCCGAGGGCGCGACGATGCCGCTCTATTGGATGACGATCGGCCTCGCGCTGTTCGTCTATGTCGAGAAACTACCGCTACCCTACTGGCCCGCGCACCTGCTCAAGATGATGAGCCAGGCGACACTGGCCATATTCTTTTTCCACTGGCCGCTCATCGTGCTTGGCCGCAGCCTCTTCGATCGCGCGCCGGTGCCGAGCTTCCTTTTCTCGCTGTTCGGCAGCCTCTTGATCTGGGCCATCGGCAAGGCTGCCGTCCGGGCCTGGCAGAGCGAACGAAAGGCGCAGACCAGGGCCACACGGCTTGATGTGCAACCTGCCGGCCAAACCGTAGCCGCAGCCTAGTCCCGGCTCTCATCCCGCGGATTACCGGATGAGAAAACACTAGAAATCTACGGATTTTTATGTAGGCCGCGACAGCGCCCACCGGCTCTGGTCTTCCAAGCCGAGCGCGCCGAGCCCGGTAAAGGGAAGGATAGGAAGCCGAATGTCCGAAAGCGGCCTGGCGCAGCTTTTTATGACGATGCGGCCTGCTTTGATGCGGTTCCTGCTGGCGCGTGGCGTGCCGCATGGCGATGCTGAAGATGTTCTCCAGGATCTCTTCATAAAGGCGACGGGCGTTGCCGGGCCGATCGCCGAGCCCAAGGCTTATCTTTACCGCATGGCCGACAATCTCGTGCTGGATCGCTCGCGGTCGGCGGTGCGCAGGAAGGACCGGGAGCGTGCCTGGGTGGAGTCGCGATCGGGCGATCGTCTCGATGTCGACGATGCGCCAACCCCGGAGCGGGCGATGATCGCACGCGATCGCATGGCTGAAGTGTTGCAGACGCTGCAGTCGCTGCCGCAACGGACGGCCCAGGCGCTGCGTCTCTATCGTGTGGAAGGCTGCTCGCAGCAGCAGATTGCCGACCAGATGGGGATCAGCCTCAGTGCGGTTGAGAAGCATTTGCAGCGCGCGTACCGGTCCATGCGGGACTGCCGGGCGCGGCTCGATGCGGAAACGGAGAATTTACAACGTCTCAATGGCCAAGAGGGCAATAAGGTCGCTGATGGCGGATGAACTGACCATAATGGAAGCGATTCAGTGGCGATTGCGGCTGCGCTCCGGCCTCGTCGAGGACTGGGAGGCCTTTACCCTTTGGCTTGAGAGCGATCCAGCCCGCGCCGCCGTTTATGACGAAGTCGCGCTGGCTGAGATCGACGCCGATGAGGCGTTGCCGATGCTCCAAGTGCCGCCCGCCGCGAATGACGATGATGATGGGCATGCGCAGTCGCTGTGGCGCACGCGCTGGATCGGCGCCCTCGTGGCCACGCTGATCGCGGCGCTGATCGGTTTCATGGCGCTGCCAAAGTTGACCGCCGGCGAAGAATTCTACACCATAGCGACCGCCAAGGGTGAGCATCGCCTGGTTCAGCTCGGTGCGGGAAACATGATTGCGCTCAATGGTCAAAGCCGCCTGACGCTTCGCAAAGGCGACGAGCATTTTGCGTCGCTGGAAGCAGGCGAAGCGCTTTTCTCCATTCGCCACAACGCGCAAAACCCCTTCGAGCTCTCGATCGGGGATGACCGCATTCGTGATGTCGGCACACGTTTCAATGTCATCAAAGATCCATCAAGCGTTCGTATCGCCGTCGGAGAAGGCACGGTTCTGTTCAATCCGGACGGGGAGGCGGTGACGCTGGTTGCGGGGCAAGGTTTGCGGCACATGCGCTCGGCCGAGCCGGTGGTGCATAATGTGGATAGCAGTGCCGTCGGCGCATGGCGCAAGGGCCGTCTCGCCTATCGGGAAGCGCCACTGGCCGACGTCGTCGCCGATCTCTCCCGGGCGCTCGGAAAGCGCGTCAGTGCCGATCAGAGGGTCGCGAACCGCTCATTTACGGGCGTGCTTCAGATCGAACGCGATCCTGCGGCGCTGGTGAACTCGCTCGCGATGCTGCTGGATCTCCAAGTGCGATCCGTGCCCGACGGCTGGCAGTTGATGCCACGCGGTCGTGCGGCGGATTGAGATTGCCGTCGCGGCACTCGGCATTTGTTGGTGTGCCGGAGGTGCCGATGCGGCGGCGCGACGTCATTTCCAGATTCCGCCCACGCCGCTCAGCGATGCGCTGATCCGATATGGGGAACAAGCCGGCGTCACCGTCGGGCTGACTGACCCATCGGTCGCGAGGGCATTTTCTACGGGCGTTCATGGCAACCTGACCCCGCGTCGTGCCTTGGCGCGGCTGCTTGCGGATACCGGTTGCGGCTTCGTTTGGCTTGATCCGCAGACGGTTCGGATCGTTCCGCTGCGGGGGCCAAACCGCACTATGCGGCAAACGCCATGGCAGGCGAAGAATGCCGATCTCGAAGCACCCGACATTGTCGTCACGGCGACCAAACAGGAAAGCAACCTCGCCGACTATCCGGGTGGCGCCTTCGTTGTGGCGCTCGATCGCGAGGATTCATCCATTCGCACCGCACATGGCATCGGCGCCGTACTTGCGCGCTCTCCGTCTGTCTCCTCAACAAGTCTCGGGCCGGGACGCGACAAGCTTTTCATTCGCGGGATTGCCGATTCCAGCTTTACCGGCCCCACCGAAGCGACCGTCGGACAATATCTGGGCGAGGTACGGCTCACCTATAATGCGCCGGATCCCGATCTGAACCTATATGATGTTGCGCGCGTCGAATTGCTCGAGGGGCCGCAGAACACGCTGTATGGAACCGGCGCGCTGGGCGGCATCCTCCGGATCGTTCCGAATGCGCCGGACACCGGCAAGCCGGCGGCTTCGTTTCAAGCCGGTGCGCTTGCGGTCAGCCATGGCGAGTTCGGCGGCGATGCCGCGGCCATGGCCAATGTCCCATTCAGCGACAAAGTGGCGGCCCGCATGGTGGGCTATGTCTCGCGCGACCCGGGCTATATCGACAATCCCGAGCGCGCAGCAAGCAACATCAATCGCGGGCAGAGCTATGGCGGCCGCCTTGCTTTGCGCCTCGCGCCGGCGGAGAGCTGGACCGTCGATCTTGGCGCGACCATCCAGAATATCGCCGCGCGGGACGGGCAGTACGCCGTGCTGGGCCTCCAGCCGCTCACCCGCAATTCGGCGCTCGCACAGCCGTTCGACAATGATTATGCGCTCCTGAGCGTAACGATCCGAAAAAGCTGGAACGATGTCGAGCTGGTATCGGCGACCGGATATGTGCATCACCACGTCAGCGTGAAGTTCGATGCCACGCCGGCGTCCGGATCGCCGGTGCGGCTGTTCGACGAGGATGATCATCTCTTCCTCCTATCGCATGAGACGAGGCTCAGCGGTCATCTGGATAATGGCATTGACTGGCTGGCCGGTGTGGCGGGCATTGCCGCGCGCGATCGCATCCGCCGATCCCTTGGCCCGCCCTCGGCCCTGCTTCCGATCACGGGTGTCCGAAACGATAATTTCGAGCTGTCGCTGTTCGGGCGCGGCCAAATCCCGATCACCGACGAACTGCAACTGACCGGCGGCGGCCGCCTGACATATTCGGAAGCAACCGGCTTCCCGCTCGACACCCCGCATGAGGAGGATATGCGCAAGCGCCGTGCCTGGCGGATTTCACCCAGCGCAGCGTTGTCCTGGCATCCGTCCGCAAAGGTGCGTGCCTTTCTCTCCTATGACGAGGGCTATCGGGCAGGAGGCCTTGCGGTTGCCGCCTCGGGGGGCACCGAAACGACGCAAAGCTTCCGGCCCGATCATATGTCGGCCTTTCAGCTTGGCGCGCGTTTCGGGGATGCCGCGGTTGACCGCCTGGCTTGGAGCCTGATCCTGTCGCGCACGCGCTGGAGCCACATCCAGGCGGATCTGATCGATACCACGGGCTTGCCGTACACCGCCAACATCGGATCGGGCAAAGTCGACGGCGTCGAGGTGAGTACGACTTGGTCGCCTTTGATCGGGCTGAAATTGTCGCTTGCCGCGTTCATCAATGATGACGCCCTGTCGCATCCGGCGCAGAGCATTGCGGTGCGGTCTCACATCGATCTCCCGAACGTGGCCGACCTCGGAGTGGCCGCCGCAGCTTCGTACCACTCCCGTATCAGCGGTGGGCGAACGCTCGCCCTCGATGCTTCCATACGTCGCGCCGGCCGTTCACGGCTTGGGCCGCCGCCGGACCTTTACATTGCTCAGGGCCGCTATTGGGACGCGACCGCGGGTGCTCGGCTCGGGCTCGGAAGTTTCGGGGTTTCGCTCGATGTCACAAATCTTTTCGATGGCCGCGGTAACCGCTTTTCCTACGGCAACCCCTTCAGCGTGAGGATGGGAAATCAGGTTACACCGCTCAGGCCCAGAAGCGTCAGGCTCGGTTTCGACGGGCGTTTTTGATTTTGCCAGACCGGGCGAATTCGGATCGCCTGCGGGTTTTCCGCTGGCGCGACGTCCTCGTTCGAAAACCATCTGAGACTGGGACGTGCATTCTATCGACATCGTCAGAAGCGAAACCGACGCACGGCAGCGCCTCCACCAATCCCTGGTCGACAATCCGGCATGGTTGCTGGTGCAATCGGAAGGATGGCGTGCCTGGTCTCCGTTCCTGGTCTCGGCCGCGATCATCTGCGCGATAGCGGCGCAGATCGATCATCTTGATTTCCATCGCATCTGGGCGCTCATGCCGGCTTCGCCCTTGTTTTGGGTTAGCTTTGCCGCCTGGTATCTGGTCGGACCTGCTACCGACTGGATTATCTTCCGGAGACTATGGACCCTCCCGGTGGCAGGGTTCCCCGCACTGCTGCGCAAGACGGTCAGCAACGAGCTTCTCGCCGGCTACGTCGGGGAAATCTATTTCTATGGCTGGGTGCGGTCGCGCGCCGGCCTGACGGGCTCGCCGTTCGGGGCCATCAAGGATGTCGCCATGCTTTCCGCGCTGGTCGGCAATCTGGTTACGCTGGCGATGTTCGCAGCGACCTGGCCGCTGCTCAGCTCGCTTCACCTCGGTTTGCACAGCGAACTCGTCATGCTGTCGGTGGGCATGATCATTTCCACCCCGGTGATCATGATGCTGTTCCGCAGGCGCCTGTTCACGCTGCCTGCATCGAACTTGTGGTTCATTGCCGCCGTCCAGCTTGGCCGCATCCTCACGATGACGACTTTGGTGGCCCGATGCTGGCATCTGGTGCTGCCAACCGTCGGGATCAGCTGGTGGCTGCTGCTGGCGACGATGCGGCTGCTGATCTCGCGCTTGCCGTTCCTGCCCAATCGCGAGCTTGTATTCACCGGCGCGGCGATTTTCATCGTCGGAAAAGACGCCGAGATTGCCGATCTGCTCGCTTTATGGGGCGGATTGAGCCTGGCGGTTCAGCTGCTCTTCGGGGGAATATTATCGGTCAGCGATCTCACCCGCCTCGCAGTGGGACGGAAGTGAGCCAATGGCGATCGGACTGTTAATGGCTGCTATTGCAGGTCGTTTTTACCTCGGAATCCCGGAAGGGCGTTGCCGCCCGAACGAACCGGGGCCCGCGCTGTTGATCACGGCGCGCGGCCTCAAGGACCGGCAAGGCGTTCTGCAAGCCGAACTTTACCCCGATGACGACGAGGATTTTCTTGCCGACGACAAGGTTCTGATCCGCGAGGGCAAGACGTTCCGACGCGCGGTCGCCCCGCTTCCGGCGAACGGCCCGGCGCAGCTCTGCATCCGGGTTCCCGCGCCGGGCAGCTATACGCTTTCGCTGCTGCACGATCGCGATGGCGACCGAAAATTCAGCGTACTGAGCGACGGCATCGGTTTTGCCGGAAATCCGCATGTCGGGCGTTCGAAGCCCGCCGCATCAAGCGCCCGCGTCACCGCCGGGCCGGGCGTGACGCCCGTTTCCATCATATTGAACTATTATCACGGCCTGTTCTCATTCGGCCCCTTGAAAAGGCCTGAGCAATGAAGATCGTCGACGTCTGCGCATTTTATAGCGAGCGGGGCGGCGGTGTCCGCACCTATATCGAGCGTAAGCTGGCTGCCGGTCCCAGGCTTGGTCATGAGATCGTCATCCTGGCGCCGGGCCGTGAAAGCCGCATCGAATATCGCAGCGAGCAAGCGCGCATCGTTTACATTCCTGCACCGAAATTCCCGCTCGATAAGAACTATCGTTATTTCGGCGATATTGAGGTGTTGCACCGTGCTCTCGACAATGAGCGTCCGGATTTCGTCGAGGCCTCTTCTCCATGGCGAAGCGCCGAGATGGTGGCTCGCTGGCAGGGCGCAGCACCGCGCGCACTGATCATGCATGCGGACCCGCTGGCGGCCTATGCCTATCGCTGGTTCCAGCCGCTGGCGAGCCAGCCGCTGATCGACCGTGGTTTCGGCTGGTTCTGGCGGCATCTGCTTCGGCTGGACCAGAGCTTCGATACCATCATCAGTGCCAATTCCAGCCTGTCCCAGCGGTTGATCGATGGCGGTCTCCGAGGCGTGCGAACCGAGCCGATGGGCGTCGAGCCGGGGATTTTCGATCCCGCGCATCGCGACGAGGCGCTGCGTACCGGCCTGCTATCGCTCTGCTCGCTGGGGCCCGATGCCGTCCTGCTCATAGGGATCGGGCGCCACGCGCCGGAGAAACGATGGCCGATGGTGATCGATGCCTGCGTGGCGGCGGGCTATGATCGTCCGGTCGGCCTGCTGTTGATCGGCGCCGGTCGCGAGGGCGCGAAGGTCCGGCGCGTGATCAGGGGCAACCCGCATATCCAGCTGCTGCGGCCGCTGGAGAACCGGAACACGCTCGCGCGGGTCCTCGCAAGCGCCGACGCGCTGATCCACGGGTGCGAATCGGAAACCTTCTGCCTGGTTGCGGCAGAAGCGCGTGCATCCGGGCTTCCGATCATCGTTCCCGATCGCGGCGGCGCCTATGATCAGGTGCTCCGCGGCGAAGGCGAGAGCTACAGTGCCGGCAGCGCAGCCGCCGCGGCCGCGGCCATCAGCCGCCTCATCGATGGTGATTTTGCCGCTTGCTGCGCGCGAGCCGCCACTCAGGCGCAAACGGTGCGTACCATGGATCAGCATTTCGCGGCGCTTTTCGGCCATTATGAAATGCTGACCTCCTCCGTCCGGCGGGCCGCATGACAAGCACGAGAACCGTTGCCCGCCGCATGACCGCTGAACAGGCGAGGGGGCCGATTGCGCGTCAACCGGCCAAGCATAAGGCGGAGGCTTCGAACGCGCCGAATCTGGATATGTGCGGCTGCATGTCGTTCTGGGCGAGGTTGCTGATCTGGGCGACCAGGAATAATGACCGTGAGCAGAAGATCCACCATCGGGGGCGGTTGTCGCGCATGATGCATCGTGATCGCCAAGAGCGTCATCATGTTTGAAAAGGCGCGAATGTTGCTGGCGATGCCGGCGATGGTGCGCCTGCGCTCCTGGGCGGGTTATACGTTCGCCATTGCCGTGCTTCTCTATCTGGCATGGCAACTGCAGCAGATCGGCTGGTCCGACATCTGGTCCGCCAGGCCTGCCTCGCCGCTATTCTATATTCTTGTTTTCGTGGGCTATTTCACTCTGCCGGTGGGTGACGCGTTGATCTATCGGCGATTGTGGGGCGCAAGCCTCAAATCATCCTTGCCGGTGCTATTGCGCAAGCGCGTGCTCAATGCCGCGTTCATCGGTTATTCCGGCGAGCTGCTGCTCATGCTGTGGGCGCGGCGCAATGTGGCGCTGGACGAGCGCCAACTCGCCCACAATATCAAGGACACCAATATCTTGTCGGCGGCGGCATCCGGTTTGATTTGCGCCGGGATGCTGCTTTTCCTGCTTCTCCAGGGCGGAATGGCTGCCTTCTCCGGAAGCACTGCTTTATATGCGAGCGGCTTTTTGCTGACTCTGCCGGCCTTCGTCTCGCTGATTCTTGCGCGATGGGGGAAGGTGATGCGGCTCGACGGACCCACGGCGGTCGCCATCTTCAACATTCACAGTTTGCGGCTGCTGGCGGGACAGCTCATCCTGGTGATGCAGTGGTGGCTGGTCTTTCCGGCTGCAAGCTTCAATGCGCTGGCCGTCCTGCTCGCGCTGCAGATGGTGATCGGGCGCCTCCCGCTGCTGCCCAATCGTGACCTTCTGTTCGTGGGGATGGGCATCGGCGTCGCGCACAGCCTTGCCCTGCCGCAGGCGAGCTTCGCGAGCGTGCTTGTCATGAGCAGCGCGCTCCAGCAAATCTTCCATCTTCTTATTTACCTGCTGACTTTCTCCAAGCCGGCATCCAGGCTTGCTGCGGCCTGATGCGTGTCCTTGTCTGGGCAACCCATCTCCAGACCGACATTTTGGCGGTCGCGGCTCATCTGGACAGGTGCCCTGACGTCGATCTGCTCATTGTCACGCCCGGAGCCGACGTCTTCCTTCGCGAACCCTATGCGCGCCTGAGGCCCTTATCCGCGCCGGTACTCGATCGCGATGACCCCGCTACCCATGACGCGGTGATGGCCTTCAGCGCCGACATCGCCGTGGCCGACAATCATATTCCGCCAAGAGGTTATGCGCAGCGGCTGTTTTACATGTGGCACGGCCTCGGCTGGAAGGCGCGCAGCCGGCTCGACCTCCATGTTTTCTATCACCAGGTGCAGCAGCTTACCGGCGTCGACCCGCGCACGCCCAACCCCGGTTTCATGGCGCAATGCTATGGACCGACGGATCAGCAATGGCGGGTCTCGAACTGGGGTTTGCCGCAATCCGCCTGCGCACCGGTGGGCATGGCATTTTCGGATCTGCTGCTGCAGCCGCCCTATACGAAGCAGGATATCGCCTCGGAATTCCGCATCGATGTGATGGGCCGAAAAACGGTCGCGCTGGCAATTACCTGGCATTACGCGGGAATCTTTGCGCGGCAGCCGAGGTTCGGCCCGCTGACACGATCGCTATCGTCCTGGCAGGCCTATCAGAACGACCTTAGATTCCTGCGGCGAACCGTCGAGCTTGTGCAGAAGCTGGGGGCCAATCTGCTGATTTGCTTGCACGACCGGCACCGCTACGATCCCAAGTTTCTGGAGATGGTCTATTCGGTCGCCGGCGAAAGCGACACGATCGAGATCCGCTTCAAGAACGAGCATCCCGACAATCTCGCCGATCTGCTCGTCGCCGACGTCATGATCTCGAACCTGTCGTCCTTCATCAGCTATTTCTATGTTCTTCAGCGTCCTGCCATTCACATTCTCCCCACGCAGGGCGATGTCGTCGAACGCGCCACCATGTTGTTCTCCCGGTTCAGGATGAACACGCGCGTGCGAACCGGATCGGCCTGGATGCTCGATCCCCGCGATGTCGGGGGATCGGTCGCGACGAACAGTGACGAGGTTCTCCAGCAGCTCAAGGCCGCGCTGCACGAATCGGCTCCGGGAGAAAAGGCGGCGGCCTGGCTGGGGCGCCACGTCCCTCATCTCGATGGCAAGGCGTCCGAGCGAGCACTTCATTTTCTTCGCCAGATGGCCGAGGGCAGGGACTATAGCGAGCTCAGTCAGCTTTCGCGCTGAGTGACATGCCGGGAAGCGCCCGCGCGGGGCTTCTCGCCTGATCGGCCCCGTCCTTACGAAAAAGCTATGCGAAGCTGAGGCCTTGCATCTCGCATCTCTACGGTTCGCCGCCTTAATCGCGGAATGTCGCAGCTTCGTTTCTCCGCAGCTCCGACGGCGTGATTTCTATGGAGGGCATGATGCAGGATCTGCTTTGGATTGCGGCGATGGGCGGCTTGCTGGCGGCGACGCTCGCTTATGTCCGGCTCTGCGATAACGCCTGAGGAACGCGGCCATGACCGTCGATCTGTGGCTGGCGGCAATCACCGCCGCCGGGCTTCTTCTCTATCTTGTGGCCGTGCTCGTACGGCCCGAGCGTTTCTGATCGGAGCCCGGACATGACGATCCAGGGCTGGACGCTCATCATCGTCTTCGTCGCCATCCTGCTGGCGATCACCAAACCGGTCGGCATGTGGCTGTTCGCGCTTTATGAAGGGCGCCGAACCCCGCTGCATGTCGTGCTGGCTCCTGTCGAGACGGGCTTCTACCGGCTTGCGGGCATCGATCCACGCGAGGAGCAGAGCTGGCGGCGCTACGCAGTTCACATGCTGCTGTTCAACGCCGCGCTTACGCTGTTCACCTATATCCTGCTGCGTATCCAGGCTTTTTTGCCGTTGAATGGCCTGGGCTATGCCGGGTTGCCGCAGCACCTCGCCGCGAACACCGCGGTCAGCTTCGCCACCAACACCAATTGGCAGAGCTATTCGGGCGAGACGACGATGTCGAACCTTTCGCAGATGATCGCGCTCGTCATCCACAACTTCCTTTCCGCGGCGACCGGAATCGCGCTGGCCTTCGCCATTTTCCGCGGTTTTGCCCGGCGGCAGGTTTCGACCATCGGCAATTTCTGGGCGGATTGTACCCGCGTCACGCTTTACCTGCTGCTGCCGATCTGCCTGATCTACGCGATATTCCTGCTCGCGAGCGGGGTGCCGCAGACGCTGGCGGCGTCCGTGGATGTGACAACGCTGGAAGGCGCAAAGCAAACGTTGGCACTCGGGCCGGTCGCTTCCCAGGAAGCCATCAAGATGCTCGGCACCAACGGGGGCGGCTTCTTCAACGCCAACTCGGCGCACCCGTTCGAAAACCCCAATGCGCTTACCGATTTCGTGCAGATGATTTCGATCTTCACGATCGGTTTTGGCCTGACCTGGACGTTCGGCAAGGCGGTGGGCAACACCCGGCAGGGCTGGGCGATATTGGCCGCGATGATCACGATTTTCCTCGCGGGCGTGACGATCGTCTATGCGCAGGAGGCTGCGGGCAACCCGGTTCTGCACCATCTCGGCATTGCGGGCGGCAATATGGAAGGCAAGGAGGTCCGCTTCGGCATCGCCGCCTCCGCCCTCTTCTCGGTGGTTACGACGGCGGCTTCCTGCGGCGCGGTCAATGCGATGCATGACAGCTTCACGGCGCTCGGTGGCATGATCCCGATGTTCAACATCCAGCTCGGCGAGGTCGTGGTCGGCGGTGTCGGCGCGGGCATTTACGGCTTCCTCCTGTTCGCGATCCTGGCGGTGTTCGTGGCTGGCCTGATGGTGGGGCGCACCCCGGAATATGTCGGCAAGAAAATCGAAAGCCGCGAAGTCAAGCTGGCGGTGCTCGCGATCGCGGTGTTGCCGTTGATCATCCTCGGTTTCAGCGCGATCAGTTCGGTGGCGGCGCCGGGGCTGGCAGGGCCGCTCAACAAGGGGCCGCACGGCTTCTCCGAAATCCTTTATGCCTTCACGAGCGCCGTGGGCAACAACGGTTCCGCCTTCGCCGGCCTCACCGCAGCGACGCCTTATTATGACGCGATGCTGATGATCGCCATGTGGATCGGCCGCTTCTTCATGATCGTGCCGATGCTCGCGATTGCAGGCTCACTTGCGGCCAAGAAATATACGCCCGAGACCGCCGGATCCTTTCCCACGACCGGGCCGCTCTGGGTGGGCCTGCTGGTGGGCATTGTGCTGATCGTGGGAGGCCTGACCTTCCTGCCGAGCCTCGCGCTGGGCCCCATCGCGGATCATCTCGCGATGATCCACGGCCAACTTTTCTGACAGGACGAAGCGAGATGTCGCGCACCTCTGTTCAATCGATATTCGCTCCCGAGCTGATGCTTCCTGCGATCGGGGAGGCGTTCCGAAAGCTCGATCCGCGCGAACTCCTCCGCAACCCGGTGATGTTCACCACAGCCTGCGTGGCGTTGCTGCTCACGATCCTGCTGGTGGTTGGTCATGACGGCCTGGCCTTCGGCTTCAAGATCCAACTCGTGGTCTGGCTCTGGCTGACGGTGCTGTTCGGTACCTTTGCCGAAGCGCTCGCCGAAGGACGCGGCAAGGCCCAGGCGGCGTCGCTCAGGGCGGCCAAGGCCGAGCTGACCGCCAAGCGGCTTTCGGGCAAGGGGATCGAGACGGTGCCGGCGAGCCTGCTCAAAATGGGCGATGTCGTCCTTGCCGAAACCAATGATCTGATTCCCGCCGACGGCGAGGTGATCGAAGGCGTTGCCTCGGTCAACGAAGCGGCGATCACGGGAGAGAGCGCGCCGGTCATCCGCGAAGCGGGCGGCGATCGTTCGGCGGTCACCGCCGGGACGCGGGTCATCTCCGATCAGATCAAGATACGCGTGACCGTCGATCCGGGGCAGGGGTTTCTCGATCGCATGATCGCTCTCGTCGAGGGTGCTGAACGGCAGAAGACGCCCAACGAGGTCGCGCTCACCATCCTGCTGGTGGGCCTCACCATCATTTTCCTGATCGCGGTGGCGACCATTCCCGGCTTCACCGCCTATGCGGGCGGCAGCGTGCCGGTCGCGATCCTCGCTGCACTGCTGATCACCCTCATTCCCACGACGATCGCAGCATTGCTTTCGGCGATCGGCATCGCGGGCATGGACCGGCTGGTGCGCTTCAACGTGCTGGCGAAATCGGGCCGCGCGGTGGAGGCGGCGGGCGACTGCGATACGCTGCTGCTCGACAAGACCGGCACGATCACGATCGGCGATCGGCACGCCAGTGAGTTTCGCGCGGTGACGGGTGTCTCCACCGCCGAGCTCGCCGATGCAGCGCTTCTCGCGAGCCTCGCCGACGAGACGCCCGAAGGCCGCTCGATCGTCGCGCTCGCGCGCGAAAAGTTCAACGTGACGACCGCAGCCTTGCCTGATGGCGCCGAGGTCATTCCATTCACCGCGCAAACCCGTATTTCGGGAATTCGGATCAGCTCCGCCGTTATCCAGAAAGGCGCAGTGGATTCGGTCTTCAAGGCCAATCCTGGCGCGGGCGACGGGGCAGCTGCCAGCGAACTGCGGCGCATGACGGACGAGATCGCGCGTGCCGGCATGACGCCGCTCGCGGTCGCCAAGGATGGTCGCCTCCTCGGTGCGGTCGCGCTCAAGGACGTCGTCAAAGCGGGCATACGCGAACGGTTCGGCGAGCTGCGGCGGATGGGTATCCGGACGGTGATGATCACAGGCGACAACCCGTTGACTGCCGCCGCGATCGCGGCTGAGGCAGGCGTCGACGATTTCCTCGCGCAGGCCACGCCGGAAGACAAACTCGAGTTGATCCGGAAGGAGCAGCAGGGCGGCAAGCTCGTCGCGATGTGCGGGGACGGGACCAATGACGCCCCCGCGCTGGCGCAGGCGGATGTCGGCGTGGCGATGAATACCGGCACGCAGGCCGCGCGCGAAGCCGGCAACATGGTCGATCTGGACAGCGATCCCACCAAGCTCATCGAGATTGTCGGGCTCGGCAAGCAGCTGTTGATGACGCGCGGCGCGCTCACGACCTTCTCGGTGGCAAATGACGTGGCCAAATATTTCGCGATCATCCCGGCGATGTTCATAGCAATCTATCCGGGCCTCGCGGTGCTCAACATCATGGGCCTCGCCACGCCGCAGAGTGCAATCCTTTCGGCGATCATCTTCAACGCCTTGATCATTCCCCTGCTGGTGCCGCTTGCGCTCAAAGGGGTGAAGTATCGCCCGATCGGAGCCGGCCCGCTCTTGCGCCGCAATCTCATGATCTACGGCATCGGCGGTCTCCTGGCGCCCTTTATCGGAATCAAGCTGGTCGACCTCGTCGTCAACGGCGCCGGGCTTGTTTAGGGAATTTCGCAATGGACAATGAATTTTATTCAGCGCTGCGCCCCTCAGTGGTGCTCACGCTCTGTTTCGCGGTCTTGCTGGGAATAATCTATCCGCTCGCCCTATGGGGCGTCGG
>CBFRWL010000011.1:0-19049 GCA_965727025.1 uncultured Sphingomonas sp. | reverse complement strand
TGAGCAGCATCAGGATCATCAGCGCGCTCATCGCCAGCGCCACGGTCAGCGCGAAGGCGCGGCGGGAGAGCGGCGTCCGATCGAGGTAGGCAAAAGGCTGGGCAGGCGCGGCAGGCATCGCGCCGCGCACTACCCAAGCGAAAACTGCTCGACAATGAACGATGGCAGAGACCTCTGGATGCAGCGCGAATTTATCTCGCGACAGATAAGCCGCCATCCTGCGGCGCTTCGGAAAGAGGCTTTCCGTCGCCAAGATGTGCCAGCAAAAGATCGATCTTGTCATGAAGGCTGGCAATCTGCGCCTCGGAACGAAGGTTGGTCTCATAATCAAGGCGCGCGTCCAGGCGATCCTTGGCTGCTTGCCTATTCTGGCTCATCATGATGATCGGCGCCTGCAGCGCTGCCAGCATCGAGAGCATCAAATTCAGGAAGATGAAAGGGAAAGGATCGAAGGCGTGCCGGACGAGCACGACCGTGTTGAGCAACGCCCATGCAACCAAAAATATGCTGAAGCCGATGATGAAGCTCCAGGAACCGCCAATCGTCGCCACGCGATCGGCAAGCCTTTCGCCGAAGGTCAGGCCATCGTCGAACAACAGATTGGGATCGCGCGCGAATGGCCCGCGGCGAAACTGATGGGTGATGAACCGGATGGTTGCATTCATGAGCTCACCTCTTGCGCGACCGCCCCTTGAGGCAGCGCTGGCGAGCTAATCGACGATCAGTTCGGCGCTTTCCTCAAGGGGACGGTCAATCGACTATGGTCGTTGTCAGACATGGTCCCTCAATGAGGAAGTTGCGGCAAATGCCGCTGAAAATGGCGGCGACGGAGAGATGGTCCTGCCCGCGTCCGCTGTCAACCTCGGCACGACCGCTTTCACGATTTTTTGATCCCGCAGCGCCGGAGGGCAGATCAAGGTCCGCCAAGTAGCGCCCTGCTGATCAACATCGCCAAAGGGCGGGCGTAACCGACGAGCCCGTCGACGCGCCGATCACACATGGGGAAACTGCTGATCTGGGCCATCGGGAGGCTCGGTTGAAGCGCCATTGCGACTGCACCCGGCTGATGCCTGCCTCCACTGCTGTGCGAGGATTTTGGCTGGATTCCGGGCGTTACGATCGGTCCGCCGCAGTCCAGACTTGCTCGAGGAGGGGTCCTAACGACGTGGCGGCAAGCGATGCCATGCCCCTTGTCTTTTCGCTGACGGGAAACCATGAGCGTAGCACCCATAATTTTTTTCCCACTTCGTGCAACCTAATCTCGCGCAAGCGGTTTAGCGTGCGTCTCCCGGCCGTATGGACGGTTCGTTGTCATGCGAATACTGGGGGAATGCGAGGTCGTTACTGCGCTTGCATGATCGACTCGCGTTGGTTAGTACACCCCCGTTCCTCCCGGGAACGGATGATAAAGGGGATTGATATGCGTAAGCTCGCCTTGATGGCAGTGCTCGCTTCGACGGCGTTCGCCGCGCCGGCGATGGCCCGCGACAAAGCTTGGTACGTTGGTGTCGAGGGCGGCGGTATGATCGTCCAAGACATCAAATTTCGCGTTTTTGGTGTTAAGGACGCCGTCAATGCCGACATGAAGACCGGCTATGATATTGACGGCATCATCGGCTATGATTTCGGCATGTTTCGCCTTGAAGGCGAAGTTGCCAAGAAGCATTCGTCCGTTAAGTCCATCACCAACAACAGCCCTGCCGGGTTCAACAACGCCACGGGCACATTTGATGCGGCTGGTGTAGTCGGCATCTGGACCTTCATGGGCAACGCGCTGCTCGATTTCGGGCCCGATGACGGCCTGAACGGCTATCTCGGCGGTGGTGCCGGTGTCGCTCGAACCAAGTTCAGCGGTATCGCTGCTGGCCCCACCGGCCCCATCGTGGACGATAGCGACACGCGCTTTGCCTGGCAGGCGATCGCGGGCATCCGCTATCCGATCGGCACCCATGTGGATGTCGGCCTGAAATATCGGTTGCTCAACACCCATCCTCGCAAGATCCCAGGGCCGGTCGCCGGCACGGTCTATGACGCGCGGGTGCGTACGCACAGCTTGCTGGCGAGCTTGATCTACAACTTCGGTGAGCCGGCTGCTCCGCCGCCTCCCCCGCCGCCTCCGCCGCCGCCTCCGGCTCCGCCGCCCCCGCCGCCTCCGCCGCCGCCTGCGGCTGTGCCGGGACCGTTCATCATCTTCTTTGACTTCGACAAGTCGAACATTACGCCGGAAGCCGCGTCGATCCTCGACAACGCCGCTCAGGCTTATTCGACCACGGGTCAGGCTCAGGTGATGCTCGCCGGTCACGCGGACCGCGCCGGTTCGGACCAGTACAACATGGCGCTGTCGCAGCGTCGCGCCGATGCCGCCAAGGCTTATCTGGTCGGCAAGGGCGTGCCCGATGCTTCAGTCCAGACCCAGGCGTTCGGCGAAAGCCACCCGCTGGTGGAAACCGCCGATGGTGTGCGCGAGCCGCAGAACCGTCGTGTGGAAATCACCTTCGGTCCGGGTTCGGGCAGCTAAGCCAAAGCTGCTGCCCTTCGGCAGTGGAAATGAGGGAGCCGGCCTGTTGGTCGGCTCCCTTTTTTATGGGTTGAAGCGACCGGAGCGAGATGCTCCGGAAAGCTTTCGATTAGCTGCGCCCGAAGCGCTGGTAGAAATTTTCGCCCTTGGCAGCCATGTCACGGAGCAACTGGTTGGGCCTGAAGCGGTCGCCATAGCGATCGGCGAGCCGGTCCGCCTCTGCCACGAAGGCAGGAATGCCCCAGAACAAGTCCATGTACGATATGCAGCCGCCGCTATAGGGCGCAAACCCCCAAGCGAGGATCGAGCCCACGTCGGCGTCGCGCGGATCGGTGATAACGCCTTCCTCGAAACAGCGCGCGACTTCCAGGCACTGACGGATCAGCAGACGCTTGATCAGCTCCTGCTTTAGGTCCGGCGGGCATTCCGCGATCTTGATGCCGATATGTGGGGCGAGCTCCGGCCAAATCCGCGCGGGTTTTCCTTTCTCGTCATACTCGTAAAAGCCCTTGCCGGCTTTGCGGCCGACACGGCCATTGTCCTCAGCCACCCATTTTACGATCTTGCCGAGCGGATCGTCCGCATAGTTGCGCTGCTCGATCAGGGCGAGCTGCGTCCCGACCTTGATCAAAGTATCCAAGCCAACCGAATCGGACACCTCCAACGGCCCCATCGGCATCCCACTCTGCCGCCCGACATTTTCGATGATGGCCGGCGCAATGCCTTCGGCCAGCATCTCCAGGCCCTCGGTGGTGTAGGTGGCGAAACAGCGCGACGTGTAAAAGCCGCGTGAGTCGTTGACCGCGATCGGCGTTTTGCGGATCTTGAGGACGTAATCGATCGCCTTGGCCAGCGTTTCCTGGCTGGTTTGCTTGCCCAAAATGATCTCGACCAGATTCATCCGCTCGACCGGCGAGAAGAAATGGATGCCGATAAATTTGTCGGGCCGGACGCTCGCCCGCGCCAGCTCGGTGATCGGGAGCGTCGAGGTATTGGAACCGAACACAGCGTTTTCGCCCAGCACGGCTTCCGCCTTACGAGTGATGTCTGCTTTCAGCTCGGGATTTTCATAGACCGCTTCGATGACCAGATCGGCGTCGGCGATGCTGGAATAGTCGGTGGTCGGCGTGATCAACGCAAGCAAAGCTTCGCCCTTCTCCTTGCTCAGCTTGCCGCGGCCGACGTCCTTTTCAACCAGCCGCCTCGAATAATCCTTTCCTTTTTCCGCCGCTTCGCTCGTCACGTCGATCAGCACGGTCTCGACACCGGCCTTGGCCTGCACATAGCCGATGCCCGCGCCCATCAGCCCGGCACCGATGACAGCGACTTTTTTCACCTCATATGGCGCGAAGCCGGCCGGGCGGTTGCCGCCTTTGGCGAGCGCTTGCATCGATACGAACAGCGAGCGCACCATGCCGCGCGCCTGCGGCGTCAGCAGCGTCTTCGCGAAATAGCGGGCTTCGACCCGCAAGGCCGCATCCATGGGAAGCTGCAATCCCTCATAGAGGCAGGAGAGGATGTGCCGCTGGGCGGGATAGTTGAGATTGGTCTGCCCGGAGACCATCGCGTTGCCGCCGATCGCGATCATCGCGCCGGCTGGCGTGTAAGGACCGTCTTTTACGCGGTAGCCTTTGCTATCCCACGGTGCGCTGGCGGCGGGCTTGGTGAGCAGCCAGGCGCGCGCGGCCTCTACCGTCGTTCCAGGCGCGACCACCTCGTTCACGAAGCCGAGCGCCTTGGCTTCCTGCGGCGACTTGTCCTGCCCCTGCAAGATCATCAAGGCGGCGTTCTGCACGCCGATCAGCCGGGGGAGCCGCTGCGTGCCGCCCGCGCCGGGAAGGACGCCGACCTTCGCTTCGGGAAGGCCAAGCTTGATCTTCGGATTGTCAGCCACGACGCGATAGTGGCAGGCGAGCGCGAGCTCCAGCCCGCCGCCCATAGCCAGGCCTTCGATCGCGCAGGCGACCGGTTTGCCGCATGTCTCCAGCTCGCGATAAAGCTTGCTCAAGGAAAAGGCGCGCTCGAACAGTGCCTTGAAATCGTCGTCAGATGAGATCTCGGCGTTCGGATCGCCCGCCAGCCTGCTGATCTCGTTGAGATCGAACCCAGCGCAAAACCCGCTGGATTTTCCAGAAGCAATGATTGCCCCGGCAATGGCCGCGTCGGTTCGTACTTGCGCGATGAGTTGACCGAGTTCGCCCATCACCGCGCCGGAAATGGTGTTCATCGACTTGCCCGGCACGTCGAAGGTGATCAACGCAATGCCATCGGCATCCACTTCAATCTTGAAGTTTTCCATCTTCTTTTCCCTAGCAGCGCGTATCGTCAGACGCGTTCGATGACAGTGGCGGTGCCCATGCCGGCGCCGATGCAGAGCGTGATCAGCGCGCGTTCTTTATCGGCCCGCTCGAGTTCATCGACCATCGTGCCCAGCAGCATCGCGCCGGTCGCGCCGAGCGGGTGCCCCATGGCGATCGCGCCGCCGTTGACGTTGACCTTGTCCATATCGAGGTCGAGCGCCTGGACCCAGCGCAGCACCACCGCCGCGAAGGCCTCGTTGAGTTCCCACAGGTCGATGTCCTGCTTGGTGAGGTTGAGCCGCTTCATCAGCTTCTGGGTTGCGAATTCGGGCCCGGTCAGCATGATCGCGGGTTCCGAGCCGATCGATGCTCCACCCATGATCCTGGCGCGGGGCTTGAGGCCAAGCGCGTCGCCCATCTCCCTTGTGCCGATCAGCACCGCCGCCGCGCCATCCACGATGCCCGATGAGTTGCCGGCATGGTGGACATGGTCGATCTTTTCGATCTCGGGGTAGCGCTGCTTGGCGACGGCATCGAAACCCGGCATCACCTCGCCCTGCGCCTTGAAGCTCGGTTCGAGCGCGGCGAGCGTCTGCATCGTCGTATCGGGCCGCATATGCTCGTCATGATCGAGCAGGGTCGCGCCGAGCTGGTCTTTCACCGGCACGACCGATTTTCGGAAACGTCCTTCCGCCCAGCTTTTGGCGGCGCGCTGCTGGCTCTGGACCGCATAGGCGTCCACATCATCGCGGCTGAAACCATATTTGGTCGCGATGATGTCCGCGCTGATGCCTTGCGGCACGAAATAGCTCTTGAGCGCGAAGGAGGGATCGCTGGCCCAGGCGCCGCCATTCGATCCCATCGGCACGCGGCTCATTGCCTCGATGCCGCCGCCGATGCACATGTCGGCTTCGCCGGATTTCACCTTGGCGGCGGCGATATTGCAGGCCTCCAGTCCCGACGCGCAGAACCTGTCGACCTGCACGCCTGCCACCGTCTCGGCATAGCCGGCATTGAGCGCCGCGATGCGAGCAATATCGCTGCCCTGTTCTCCGATCGGAGTGACGCAGCCGAGGTAAACATCGTCCAGCTTGGAGGTGTCGAGGCCGTTGCGGTCACGGATCGCCTCAAGCACCTGCGTGGCGAGCGAAAGCGAGGTCGCCTCATGCAGGCTCCCGGTTGCTCGTCCCTTCCCTCTCGGGGTCCGGACCGCATCGAAAATATAGGCGTCAGCCATGTCCTTCTCCTGCTCGCATCAGCTCAAGCGGAGCGGACACTCCTGCAAAAATCGGGCTCCCGCAAGCGCTTTACAAGGCGATGCGGGGCTGCATTTTCGCGCCTGGTGCGAGAGCTAGCTTGCCGTAACGACACCGCAGGCGACGCGGCCGCCGCTATTTCCCGAAGGATCGGTCTTGTTGTCGTCCGGTCCTGCATGAATCACCAGCGCAGTGCCATCCGAATCGAGCAATCCCATCGGTCCCGAATCGAGTGTGGCCCCGGCAATGGTGGTCTCCAGCCTGCCCTTGCCCTCCGGCCCGACGGTGATGTTGGGCAGGTCGCCCATGTGCGGGCCTTGCGGCGATTGCGTTCCATGCATCTTGTGCATCGGATTCCAATGTCCTCCGGCCGAGGCGAAGTCTGGCCCTTTGCACTGGCCGACGGCATGGAGATGGATGCCATGCAAGCCTGGGGTCAGGCCATTGGCGATCACCGTCATCTTAACGCCGCCGCCTTGCTGGACGAAGGTCGCCTGACCGATCTGCTTTCCCTGAGCATCGCTCAGCATTGCCGTAACAGGCTTGTCCGCCGCCATTGCCGTTGTCGTCGCAAGACCGGCACACAGGATGAATGCAAAGCAGCGCATGGATCTCTCCTCGTTCAACATATCGATGGCTATAGCAAAGCGTCTTCCCCAACGCTTCATTAATCGAAAAGCAATCGACCTCGGGCATGGAGCAAGCTGAAGCGATTGTGGGGACGGGCGTGGTTGAGCAGCAGCCGCAGATTGTGGTTGTCGGATTGGGTTATGTGGGGCTGCCATTGGCGGTCGCCCTCGCGGATCATTTCCCGACCACCGGCTTCGACATCGATGCGCATCGCATAGCGGAGTTGAGCGACGGTATCGACCGCACCCGCGAAATAACTGCAGAGCGGCTCGGCAGGTCGACTTTGAAGCTGACCTCGGAGCTGGAAGCAGTTGCCGGTCAAGATGTGTATATCGTCACGGTGCCCACACCCGTCGATGGAGCCAACCGCCCCGATCTTGGCCCGGTGCTTGCCGCCACGCGGACGGTCGGAGGATTGCTGCGGCCTGGGCGGGGCAGCATCATTATCTACGAGAGCACGGTCTACCCCGGCGTCACCGAAGATCTTTGCGGCCCCGAGCTTGAGCGCGTCTCGGGCCTGCGTCGCGGCACCGATTTCTTCCTCGGCTACAGCCCCGAGCGGATCAATCCCGGCGATCGCGAGCATACCGTCGATCGCATCGTGAAGGTGGTGGCGGGCGAAAACGCCGAGGTTCTGGACCGCATCTCAAGCATCTACGGCGCGATCACCAGCGCCGGGACCTTCGCGGCCGCTTCGATTAAGACGGCCGAGGCCGCCAAGGTCATCGAGAATGCCCAGCGCGACATCAATATCGCTTTCATGAACGAGATTACCCAGATCTTCGCCAAGCTCGGCCTGTCGATCTGGGACGTGCTGGAAGCCGCCGGCACCAAATGGAATTTCCTGCGCTTTCAGCCAGGCCTGGTCGGTGGGCACTGCATCGGCGTCGATCCTTATTATCTCAGCCATTGCGCGCAAAGCCTGGGTCACCTGCCGCGCGTGATCCTTGCCGGCCGTTCGATCAACGACGGCATGGGAACTTGGGTGGCTGATTGCATCCACAGCCATCGCGGCAGCAGGATCGGCAAGGTGCTCGTGATGGGCATTACCTTCAAGGAAGATGTGCCGGATCTACGCAACAGCAAGGTGATCGACGTGATCCGCCGGCTGCGCTGGCTAGGGCACGAGGTCATCATCCATGATCCGCTCGCGGACGGCGCGGAGGCGCTGCACGAATATGGGCTGGCGCTCGATCCATCGGCGCTGGAGCGGCGTTACGATGTCGTGCTCGCCGCTGTTCCGCACGCAAGCTACAAGGCGATGCAGGGCGGCGATGTCGCCAAGCTCGTTGCCGATGACGGCCTTGTCGCGGATCTGAAAGGAATTTGGCGCGGGCGGCTGCCGGCCGGGATCGAAAGCTGGACGCTTTAGATCCGGCTTAGTTCGCCATCGCCTCGAGCCGGTCGAGGCCAACCGCCGCGACCGCGCCCTTGAGCTCATCGATGCTGGCGACCTTGCCTTCCGCCTGCACCATGAACCGGTTCTTGACCATCATCCCGAATTTGCCATTCCCGTCATTATTCCACTCTTCGGTGACGAGGCGGCCATCGACGGTGCTGGTTTTTTCATAGCCGGTTTCGGTTTGCTTGCTCTGCTGCACGTTGAAGGCGGCGCCCATGGCGGCGAGCGCACCCGCCGCCGCCATGTCCGTAATCGAAAGCTCGAAATTTTTGTCGCCATTCTCGTAGCGCGCATTGGCATGGGAGCCGCCGATGCCGGCCGCGCCCATGCTTTCGCCTTCAATGGAGGTGCGGTGATAACCGGCGATGCTGTTCGGTAGCAGGCCCTGCAGCGCTGACGGCTGCACCGCATTGGCCGAGCCGGTGGGGACCGCCGTCTGCATGTTCTTGGCGGAGGCTTCCATCTGCTTGGCTGCCGAGTCGAGCTTGCCGAGATCGACCGAACCGCCGCCGGGAACGTTGATCGATCCGGTAATCTCCGAAGGCGCCGGGCCGATGCGGCCGCCGAACATGCTGCTGATCGGGGCGACAAGTAGCGCGACCACGAAACCCAACACGATCGCCGCAATGATGGTAACGATTGTGTAGCTCATCGCTTTGTCCGCCGGCGCCTTCATCAAGCGCGGCAAGCCCAGATAGAGCAGATAGAGGCTGTAGAGGCCCAAGAGCATGCCCAGCGTGCCGATTGACGGGATGATCGCGAAGATGCCCGCGACCCAAGAGGCCGTGGCCGAATAAGCCGCCACCTTGAAGGCCTGAACGCTGCTTTTCACGCCTCCAAAGGTCGGCGCGAGCCAGTCGATGATCAGGCTGAGTACGAACACGCTGATCAATGCCAATACATATTGCGTTATCGCCCCGCCCAGCGCGGCGCCGATCGAGGGACGGTAAGTGATTCCAAAAAAGGAATAGCCGAAAACGAGCGCGCCGATCAGCCCGGCCACTGCTGGAATCGCGGCAAGCGGTACGACATAGCTTGTATAGATGCTGCCGATCGTCGCGGGCTCCGCATCGATCCTCGGCCATTCTTCCTTGGGCTGAAGCAATATCGCCTTGGCGCGGTCGGCGAGCGAAGGCGGCACGGAAATGGGATCGCCTGGTGTCATCGCATTTCTCCCCTGCTGTTTTGGCGCGGCGAATGGATCATGTTCTGCGACGAATTACAATGTCGGAAGCTTGCTGCCGTTTTCGGTGGATAAGTCGCGGCGCGACTTCCCTTCAGAGGAGTATCGCGCCTAAGCTGGACGCATGGCGTTTTCCCCGTTCGTGCCCCTCAGGATCTTTTCGTCCTATACCATGCTGGAGGGGGCGATCGATCCCAAGGCGATCGCAAAGCATGCGAAGAAGCTGGGGTTTCCGGCGGCGGGGTTGACCGATCGCAACGGCCTCTATGCGGTTATGGCCTTTTCCGATGCCGCCGCGAAGGAAGGGGTGCAACCGGTCATCGGCACGCTGCTCGCCGTTGCCCGGCCGGGAACGGACAAGCCGATGCTCGATTGGCTGGCGCTCTACGCCCAGGACGAGACCGGCTATGACAATCTCTGCGCGCTGGTGTCGGCCGCGCATCTTGATCGGCCGGTGCAGGACGACGCGCATGTCACCTTCGCGCAATTGGAAGGCCGCAGCGATGGCCTGATCGCGCTCACCGCAGGCAGAGAGGGGGCACTGACGCGTCTGCTGGCCGAGGGGCAGGCGGATGCGGCAGGCGCCTATTGCGATCGGCTCCAGGCGCTGTTTCCCGACCGCCTCTATATCGAGCTTATTCGCCGCGATGACGAGGTGGAAGCCAATGCCGAGGCGGCTTTGGTCAATCTTGCCTATGCGCGCAATCTGCCGCTGGTCGCCACCAATCCCGCATGCTTTGCGGAGCAGGAATTCCACGCCGCCCATGATGCGATGCTGTGCATCGCCAGCTCCTCCTATGTGGACAGCGCGGATCGGCAACGGTCTTCTCCGCATGCCTGGCTCAAGCCGGCGGATGCCATGGCGGAGTTGTTTGCCGACATTCCCGAGGCCATTTCGAACACGCTGGTGGTCGCGCAACGCTGCGCGGTGATGGCGCCCAGCCGCAAGCCGATCCTGCCGAGCCTTGCGGGCGATCGCGACGGCGAAGCCGAAGCGCTGCGCCGCGACGCGAAGGCCGGGCTGGACGCCAGGCTGGCGAAGATCGCAGGAGATGTCGATCGCCAGGCCTATCTCGATCGCCTGGAGTTCGAGCTCGACGTCATCATCAAGATGGGCTTCGCCGGCTATTTCCTGATCGTTGCCGACTTCATCAAATGGGCGAAGGAACAGGGCATTCCGGTCGGGCCCGGTCGCGGGTCGGGCGCGGGGTCAGTCGTCGCTTGGGCATTGACGATCACCGATCTCGATCCGCTTCGGCTGGGGCTGCTGTTCGAGCGGTTCCTCAACCCCGAGCGCGTCTCCATGCCGGACTTCGATATCGATTTCTGCGAAACCCGGCGCGGCGAAGTCATCCGCTACGTCCAGCAGAAATATGGCCGCGATCAGGTCGCGCAGATCATCACCTTCGGAAAGCTCAAGGCGCGGGCGGTGCTCAAGGATACGGGCCGTGTGCTCCAGATGAGTTACGGCCAGGTCGATCGACTGGCCAAATTGGTACCCAATCATCCGACCGACCCGTGGACGCTGGAACGCGCGCTCAACGGCGTGTCGGAGCTGGCAGCCGAATATAAGAACGATAAGGATGTCCGGCGCCTGCTCGATCTTGCGATGAAGCTGGAGGGCCTGCCGCGCCATAGTTCCACCCACGCCGCGGGCGTCGTGATCGGCGATCGGCGGCTGGATGCGCTGGTGCCGCTCTATCGCGATCCGCGTTCGGACATGCCGGTGACGCAGTTCGACATGAAATATGTCGAGACGGCGGGACTGGTGAAATTCGACTTCCTCGGCCTCAAGACGCTGTCGGTGCTGCAGAAGGCGGTCGCCTTTCTCAAGCAAAAGGGTGTCGAGGTCGATCTGGATACGCTCGCCTGGGACGATCCCGAGGTGTTCGCGCTGCTCCAGAAGGGCGACACGGTGGGCGTGTTCCAGCTCGAATCCGAGGGCATGCGCCGGACGCTGGCGGCGGTCCGCCCGACCAATTTCGAGGACATCATCGCACTGGTTTCGCTCTACCGGCCCGGCCCGATGGACAATATTCCGAGCTTCGGCGCGCGCAAAAACGGGCGCGAGGCGATCGAATATCCGCATGCGCTGCTGGAGCCGATCCTGCGCGAAACCTACGGCATCTTCGTCTATCAGGAACAGGTGATGCAGGCGGCGCAGGTGCTCGCCGGCTATTCACTCGGCGGCGCCGACCTGCTCCGCCGCGCGATGGGCAAGAAGATCAAGGCGGAGATGGACGCGCAGCGCGCAATCTTCGTGAAGGGGTGCGCCGAGCATAACCAGATTCCCGAAGCCAAGGCGAACGAGCTGTTCGATTTGATCGACAAGTTCGCGGGCTATGGTTTCAACAAAAGCCACGCCGCCGCTTATGCGCTGGTCGCCTATCAAACCGCCTGGATGAAGGCGCACCACAAGCCCGAATTTTTCGCGGCATCGATGTGCTACGATATCCATCTTACGGACAAGCTCGCGATCTTCGTGGACGACATGCGGCGTCTCGGCGTGCCGTGCCTGCCGCCCTGCATCAATGCGAGCGAGGCGGAATTCTCAGTGGAGGGCATTGGCGTTCGCTATGCGCTGGGCGCGCTCAAGGGCGTGGGCGAAAAGGCGATGGAGCAGCTCTGCGAAGAGCGGGTCGCCAACGGAGCGTTCAAGTCGCTCGACGACTTCGCCGACCGCATCGACCCGCGCCTGCTCAACCGCCGGCAGCTCGAAAGCCTCGCCGCCGGCGGAGCCTTCGACGCCATCGCGCCTGCGCGTGAAGCAGTTTTCGCGGGTGCCGAAACGATCCTAGCGCACGCCAACAGCGTGCATGATTCGCGTACGAGCGGGCAGGGGGGCTTGTTCGGCGGCGGTGGAAGCGCCGGCGTCGCGCCGATCCGGTTGCCGCAGGCCCCGAACTGGACCCTGGCCGAGCGCATGGCTGCCGAAAAGGAGGCGTTCGGCTTCTATTTCTCGGCGCATCCGCTCGATCGCTACCGCCATCTTTCCGAAGCGCAGGGCACGCGCAGCTTTGCCGAACTTTGCGCGATGCCGGCCAGTGTCGATGGCGGCCGCTCCGGCGCGGTGATGGGCGCGCTGATCGAAGATGTGCGCTGGCGAACCTCGGCGCGGGGGCGGCGTTATCTGCTGGTCAATTGCTCCGACGCTTCGGGCCAATATATTGCGAGCTGCTTTGACGATCCGGTTTCGGCCGAGCTGGAGGCCGCCGCAAAGGCGGGCGCCTGCTTGCTGATGACCGTCGAGCTTGATCGGCGGCCGGGCGAAGAGACGCCCCGCGTCACCGTCCGACGGGTGCAGCCGTTCGAGAGCATGACCAACAGCAGCCGGCTTCGCCTTGAGGTCGAGACCGACGATCCGGCGGCGCTCGGCTTGCTTGCGGCGATGCTGGAAGGCGAGCGTGGCGGCAAGGGCGAGCTGATCCTCGACGCCCATTGGAGCCATGGCGGCTCCGCGCGCATTCGCCTCGGGCGCGATTTTCTGCTCGATGCCGAGCTTGCCGCCCGGATCGAGCGGTTGCCGGGCATCACAAGCGTAAAATTGGGAATGGCGGAAACGCCGAGGCTGGCGCTGGTTTCCTAATTGCGCTGTCGTGCTGAACGAACGTCCGGCACGAATGACTTACACAGTCGCCAGAAATTCCCGGATCGAAGGCGCCAGATCCTCGCGCTCCAGCGACAATGCGATATTGGCCTGAATGAAGCCCGCCTTGTCGCCGCAATCATGACGCACGCCATCGAACGTCTGGGCATGGAATGGTTGCACGCCGATCAGCCGCGCCAGCCCATCCGTAAGCTGGATTTCATTGCCCGCGCCACGTACGCCTTCGGAAAGAAGCGCGAAGATTTCCGGCTGGATGATGTAGCGGCCCACGGCGGCCAGTCGTGATGGCGCGGTGCCGAGCTTGGGCTTTTCGACGAAGCCTTTGACTTCGGTCACCGGTCCCTCGACCTTACCCGGATCGACGATGCCGTAACGGTTGGTATGCTCGTCAGGCACCTCGAGCACTGCGATCACATTGCCGCCATGCTTGTCATGGGTTTCCGCCATTTGCTTGAGGCAGGGATTGCCGGGATTCCACAGCAGCTCATCGGGGAGCAACACCGCAAAGGGCTCATCACCAATCAGATCGCGCGCGCACCAGACGGCGTGGCCAAGGCCAAGCGGCTCCTGCTGACGGACATAGGCGACGCCGCCGGGAACGACGCGGCTGTCCGCTATCGCTTCCAGTTCTTTCTGCTTGCCGCGTTCGCGCAACGTGGCTTCCAGCTCGAAGCCGATATCGAAATAATCCTCCAGCGCGGCCTTGCCGCGGCCGGTGACGAAGATCATCTGCTCGATGCCTGCCGCGCGCGCTTCGTCGATCGCATATTGGATCAGCGGCTTGTCGACCACCGGCAGCATCTCCTTCGGAACGGCCTTGGTGGCGGGAAGAAAGCGGGTGCCGAGGCCGGCCACCGGAAAGATCGCCTTGCGGAGTTTTTTCATTCCTGTTCGATTCCCTGCTGTTTCGCGGTCCCCCGCAGCTTTCATAATGGTTTTGCCGCGATGCGGAAGAGCGTTGCGGCTCGAACCGGCTCATCTTGGGCAGATACGATCGAGCGCCGCCTGATATTGCTGCTTGAGCAGTGCAATGCGTTCGGCCGCTGGCACGATGCCGTTGACGGCGCCGATCCCTTGGCCGGAGCCCCAGATATCGCGCCAGGCCTTGGCGTCTGACGAGCCGAAATTCATGATCGAGACGTCGCCCTCGGGCAGATTGTCCGGGTCAAGCCCGGCCGCTACGATCGAAGACCGCAGATAATTGCCATGCACGCCCGTGAAGAGGCTGCTGTAAACGATGTCGGCAGCCTTCCCGTCGACGATCGCCTGCTTATAGGCCGAAGGCGCATTTGCCTCTTCGGTCGCGATGAAGGCGGACCCCATATAGGCGAGATCGGCGCCCATCGCGCGCGCTGCCAGGATGGCATTTCCGGTCGCGATCGCACCCGACAGGACCAGCGGCCCTGAAAACCAGGCGCGAATTTCCTGGATGAGCGCGAAGGGGGACAGCCGCCCTGCGTGACCGCCCGCACCGGTCACCACTGCGATGATGCCGTCGGCGCCCTTTTCGATCGCCTTGCGGGCGAAACGATCGTCAATGACGTCGTGGAGGGTGATGCCGCCCCAAGCGTGCACCGCGTGGTTGAGGTCTTCGCGCGCGCCAAGCGACGTGATGATGATGGGAACCTTGTGCTTCGCGCAGGTTGCGAGATCCTCCTCCAGTCGGGGGTTCGAACGGTGGACGATCTGGTTGACGGCGAAGGGCGCGGCCGGCGTATCGGGATTTTCCCTATCCCATGCCGCAAGCTCCTCGCGGATCTGATGCAGCCATTCGTCGAGCTGGCTCTGCGGACGCGCATTGAGCGCCGGAAAGGAGCCGACAATGCCGGCCTTGCACTGGGCGATCACCAGCGCCGGAACCGAGACGATGAACATTGGCGAGCCGATCAGGGGCAGCCGCAGCCGGTCAAAGACTTTTTCGGGGAGCGCCATATGAAGTCAGAGCCGCGGCAGGGTCACGCCCCGCTGGCCCATATATTTACCGGCGCGGTCGGCATAGCTCACCTCGCAGAGTTCGTTGCCCTGCAGGAACAGGAACTGGCAGGCGCCCTCATTGGCATAGACCTTGGCAGGCAGCGGCGTCGTATTCGAAAACTCCAGCGTGACATGGCCTTCCCAGCCGGGCTCCAGCGGGGTGACGTTCACGATGATGCCGCAGCGCGCATAGGTGGATTTGCCGAGGCAGATGACCAGCACATCGCGCGGCACCCGGAAATATTCCACTGTCCTGGCCAAGGCGAAACTGTTGGGCGGAATGATGCAGACGTCGGTCTGCCGGTCGACGAAGCTGTTATGGGCGAAATCCTTCGGATCGACGATCGCGTTGTCGACATTGGTGAAGATTTTGAACTCATCTGCGACGCGGGCATCATAGCCGTAGGAACTCAGGCCGTAGCTGATGCAGCCCTCGCGCCGCTGCGCCTCCACGAACGGCTCGATCATGCCATCGGCTGTCGCACGTTCTCGTATCCATTTGTCGGACATCACCGGCATTGGCTAACCCTTGATATGAAGCACGCAGATGAGCGTGAAAAGCCTGCGCGCCGTATCGAAATCAAGCACGATCTTGCCGTTCAGGCATTCGATCAGCGTCTCGGCCGCTTCGTTGTGAATGCCGCGACGCGCCATGTCGATCGTCTCGATCTGCTGGGCGGTGGCCTGCCGCACCGCCTGAAAATAGCTGTCGCAGATGGCGAAATAATCCTTGATCGACCGGCGGAAGCGCGAAAGCCCGAGAATGATGGTCTCGAGCAGCTCGGCATTCTCCCGCGAAATCTCGATCGCGAGCCGGCCTTCCTGCACGCTGAGGCGAACCCGGTAGGGCCCCGCATAGCCGTCCGGATAAGCACGCTGGGGCTCGAAATGATTGCCTTCGAGCAGGTCGAAGATCGCGATGCGGCGCTCCTGTTCGACATCGGCGTTGCGCCAGATGATCGTCTTCTCATCAAGCTCGACAGCGATGATGCGCGGATCAGGCATGGCCCGCCTCTATCGAACGAGCAGCGCGCTGCCGAGTCCTAATAGGACTGATTGGCGCTCGGCATCCATCAATCCTTGACGTGGACGGTGACGTGCGCGCTCCAGCCCGATACGACTGACCGGTCCAGGGGTTCGTCGAACTGGAGCCGGACCGGTACCCGCTGGGTGACCTTCACCCAATTTCCGGTCGCATTCTGCGCAGGGAGCACCGAAAATTCGGAGCCCGTGCCAGCGCCGATGCCCGTAACATGGGCTTTGAACGCACGCCCTGGGATGGCATCGATCTTGACCTCGGCGCGCTGGCCGGGCCGGATCTTGGCAAGCTGGGTCTCCTTGAAATTGGCCTCTACCCACGGATTGCCGCCGCCGACGACGCTGATATTGCCAAGCATTTGCATGGCCATGGTGCCAGGGGCCAAGCGGTCGGTCTGCGAGATCACGCCATCGATCGGTGCGCGGACCACGGTTCTTTTCAGATCGAGCTCGGCCTTGTCCACGGCGGCCTCGGCAGCCTCGATCTGGGGATGGCTGCCCGTGATGCTGGTGTCGATCATGGCGTGCGCCTCGCGCGCATCCGCCGCGGCCACTTGATGCTGTGACTGGGCCGCGGCCAAGGCCGCCCGCGCCTCATCATAGCGCGCGCGCGTGGTGAAGCCCCGCGCAAGCAGTTCGTTCTGCCGGTCGAAATTTTCCTGCGCCAGCTGGACATCCGACACTTTCGCATCGATGTCCGCGACCTTCGAGGAGTAGCCGCTCTTCATCTGCGAGATCTGGAGGCGCGCCGTTCCGAGCGCAGCCTGCGCCTGCATCAGCGCGATCCGGAATGGCTCCGGATCGATTCGATACAGCACGTCGCCCTTTTTGACGCGCTGATTCTCGGTCACTTCGACCGAGATGATGCGGCCGCTGATTTCGGGTGCGACATTCACGACATGCGCGATGATCTGAGCATTATCCGTCGAAACCGTGCGGCCGCTGGTCAGCCAGACGAACAATCCCGCCACCGCGATCAGCAGGGGCACCGAATAGATGAGCACAGGGCGAATCCAGCCACGCCGCGGTTCGGCTGCGTCGCTAACGAGCGAATCTCCCTCGATTTTCCTGACGAAGTTCACGCCACTTTCCTTTGCCCATCACAACAATTGGCGCGCACGGTTTTCAGCCCCGCCCGCAACTGCTCCAGCAAGCTCGTCAACTCTTCCCGCTTCCCGCCGGCTATGTGACTTAGCACCTCTTCATCGAGCGCAACGCTTATATCCGTTACCTTCTTTATGATCTCAGACGATGGCGGCAGCAAATGCAACCGCCATACACGGCGATCAAGCGGATCGGCGCGGCGCTCGACGAGGCCGTTCTCCACCAGCCGGTCCACCATTCGACCCGCCGAAATGCGTTCGACTTCAAGTGCGTCCGCGAGCTCGGTTTGTGTGAGGCCGTCACTGCGCGAAAGACATATCAGCGCCCGCCACTGCTGCCGGGTGACGCCGAGATCCCGCGTACGCACGTCAAATACATGGCGTATGTCCCGCGCAATGTCGTGCACGAGAAAACCGATTGTAAGCGCATTACTTGTATCCATTGTTACAATATAGCAGGGATACAGATTTCTGCAACGCAAAAAATAAAAACTTGTCCACAGCTCGGTCCCCCGCAAAAATCATCAACGCGCTTGTGCGGGAAAGCTGATCGGCCGAATGTATGGGAATGGCTGAACCGATCAGATTGCTGGACCCGCCACAGGCCGCGCCGGCCGCCTTGCCTCACAATGTCGAGGCCGAGGCAGCACTGCTCGGCGCGCTGATGATCGACAACCGGCTGGCCGAAGACATTCAGCTCAAGCTGCGCCCCGAGCACTTCTACGAAGCCGTGCACGGCCGGATCTACGAGGCGATTCTCAAGCTTATCGACCGCAATATGGTGGCTAATCCGGTCACGCTGCGCCCCATGTTCGAAGCGGACGAAGCAATGCGCAGCCTGGGTGGCCCAGGCTATCTCGCCCAACTCACCGGCAGCGGCGCCACCTTGATCGGCGCGCGCGATTTCGCCACGCAGGTTTACGATCTGGCGCTGCTGCGCGCACTGATCGGCGTGGGCCGCGACATGGTGGAAAAGGCCGTCGACACCAGCGACGCGGTCGATCCCAAAAGCCAGATCGAGGAAGCCGAGGTTGCGCTCTATCGCGTCGCCGAGGAAGGTGGCGAGCAGGGCAGCGTCAAGACCTTTGGCCAGGCCACCAGGCTGGCAGTCGAGCAGGCGGAGCGCGCGCTCAACTCGGGCGGCCATCTATCGGGCATCACGACTGGTCTCGATAGCCTGAACACGAAGATAGGCGGCCTGCATCGATCGGACCTGCTGATTCTCGCCGGTCGCCCCGGCATGGGCAAGACGTCGCTTGCGACCAACATCGCCTTCAACGCCGCGCGCCGATTGGTGCGCGATCGCGAGGATGGCATCGAGGATGCCAAATCGGTGGGGGCGGCCGTCGCCTTCTTCAGTCTTGAAATGTCGGCCGATCAGCTTGCGACCCGTATTCTCGCCGAACAATCCGGAATCAGTTCCGAAAATTTGCGCATGGGCAAGATCAGCCAACAGGATTTCCGCAATCTCGCGCGTGCCGCCGCGGAGCTGGAGAGCTTGCCGCTCTATATCGACGACACGCCCGGCCTCACCATTGCCGCGTTGCGAACGCGTGCGCGGCGGCTGAAACGGCAGCGTGGCGTGGGTTTCATCGTTGTCGACTATCTTCAGCTGCTCCAAGGATCGGTGCGCGGTAGCGACAATCGCGTCAACGAGATTTCCGAAATCAGCCGCGGCCTGAAGACGCTGGCCAAGGAACTCCATGTGCCGGTGCTGGCGCTCTCGCAGCTCAGTCGTGCCGTGGAGCAGCGGGAGGACAAGCGCCCGCAGCTTTCGGATCTACGCGAGTCGGGCTCGATCGAGCAGGATGCGGATATCGTGCTTTTCGTGTTCCGCGAGGACTATTACGTCGCTGCGCGCGAGCCGAAGGCCGGGCTGGAGGGCGACGACAGCAAGATATTCGAGAGCCATCAGGAATGGGCGCGCGAAATGGAGCGTGTCTTCGGCCTCGCCGAGGTCATCGTAGCCAAGCAGCGCCATGGTTCCACCGGCAAGGTGAGGCTCAAATTCGATGCCAAGATCACGCGGTTCAGCGAC
>CBFRWL010000010.1:0-19346 GCA_965727025.1 uncultured Sphingomonas sp. | reverse complement strand
GGGGATCGAGCAAGCATGAGAGATGCTTGATGCGATCCCCCTCGATCGCGAGTCTCGATAAATTCAAACCCAGCCGGCCGACTTAATATCGAAACTCGAGATCAATGCCGAACGTCCTCGGCTCGTTGAGCGAGACGAGTTGAGGAAACCCATTGAAATCCGAGGAGATTGCCGCGGCGGTTATCACGGTCTTATCGGTAAGGTTCTTACCCCAGAGCGAGACGGAGAAATGATCGTCTGCGCTGGTCCAGCCCAGCCGAGCGCCGATATAATGATAGGCCGGCTGGTAATTGTTCCGTGCGTTGAACGGATCGAAATAGGTTGTATCCTTCCACGACCAGTCGGCCCGGGCCTCTATCTTGCTGTTGCCTGGCAGCACGAAGGTTTTTTGTATGTCAGCATGCAGCGTGAATTCTGGCGCCTGAGGCAAATGGTTGCCGCGCAAATGCTGCACGCCCGCGGTAGGCCGCGTCGGATCGACAATATCGTATTTGCCGAATTTCGAATTTACCCATGTGCCCTGCAGATCAAGAGAAAGCGTTTTTGAAAGACGCATGCGAACATCCGCCTCGATGCCGGAGACCTTGGCATTGGCGGCATTTTCGAGAAGAACAGATGCACCTACCACTCGGTTCAGCTGGAGATTCTTATAATCATTATAAAAGCCGGCAAACGTGATTTGCCCTGCACCATCCATCACGCTGCCTTTCAGGCCAGCCTCATAACTTGTGACGGTTTCCGGCTCGACGGCCGGGTTGGGACTGCCCGCAACGAGCACGCCGCTTTTGAAGCCTCGCCCGACAGTCGCGTACAGATGAAGATCGTCGCCGATGCGGTAATCGATCGTTCCTTTTGGTGTGAAAGCATCCCATGTTCGGGCGCCGACCGATGGAATAAGCGTGTTGGCGAAAGGCGTGGGCGCGGTGAAGGTTCCCTGCCGGCTGCGATGTTCGTTGCTATACCGGATACCTCCGATCACCGACAGGCGATCAGTGAGTTGATATTCGAGATTCGCGTACACAGCCCACGCTTTTGTTTTCACCGTGCCGAGTTGCTGAAATAGCGAGTTCGCCGGGAACGGCACGGGCAGCAGCCCAAGACCGGTCGATCCGATTACCGGGAGCACGGCAAACGGAACGGTAACCTGACCGTGGAGAAACTCGTCGAAATAATAGACGCCGAGCAGTCCGTGAATCTTGTCCGATGACCATAGCAGCTGCGCATCTTCGCTGAACCAGTGAGCATCCTCGAACTGCGCCATCGATCCTAGCGGCTTCGGTGTCGGCGGCCCGGGCGGAACACCGCCGGAAATGTCGGACTTTACGTCAGATACGGAATTCCGGTAGGCCGTGATCGATTTGGCGCTGAGATTACCAGTCAGGCCGATATCAACGGTTCCGCTGAAGCCATAGATCTCGACATTGCGTCTGCTGGGAACGAGACTGTCGATGTTCCTGACATTGCGCGGAACCCCGGGCCCGCCGAGAACCACCGACGTAAGCGGAATGCCTGGTACGCTTGGTCCGCTGATATGCCAGCCAAAGCCATTGTCGTCCGCCTTGTAATAATCGCCGATGATGAGAATGCTGAATCGGTCGGCGGGCTCGAACAGCAATTGTCCACGCGCACCCCATTCTGCCTGGTTGTCGATTTTTTCGTTCAACCTGACATTCCTGCCGAAGCCGCCATGATTCAACGAAACCAGGCTAAGCCTAGCCTTCAAGAGGCCATCAACGATCGGACCGCCAACGGCCGCCTCGAAATCATGGCGATCATAATTTCCCAGGCTCGCCCGCGCATAACCGGTAAGCTGATCGGTCGGTTTCCGGGTTATGATGTTGACCGTACCGCCCGTGGCATTCCGACCGTAGAGCGTGCCCTGCGGGCCGCGCAACACCTCGACGCGCTCAATATCGTATAAACCGCTGATCAGGGCGCGCGCACGTGAAACATAGGCGCCATCGGAGTGAAACGCGATCGACGGATCACCCCCAACGTTTAAAAACGAAGAACCGATGCCACGAATATAGATGTTGGGTGTACCCAGGTTTCTCGAAATATTGACGAAGGGAACAACGTTCGACAAATCGAGAATATTTTTGACGCCTTGGGCCCTCAATTCCTTGCCAGCTACCGCAGTAATAGACATAGGAACGTCCAGAGAGTTCTGTTCGCGCTTCTGGGCGGTGACGACGATCTCGTCGGATTGCTCGGCTCGCTCTTGCGCCGCTGCGGGAACTGCACCCGTTAACAGCGTGGCGGCCATGGCTGATGACAATAAAAAATTCTTTCTTGTCATTATTTCCCCCTTACGGATTAGCCTAATTGGAAAACTATTGGGAATTTGGGTTAGCTTCTGCTGCATCCATGCAAAGTTTATTGCTGATCAGATGAATCTTAGCGTGAGAACAGAAGCGACAATTCACTAACGATCGGATCGCATGCACGCACGCGCGGTATCAAAAGCGGCTTCTGGTACGCGGCCTCGCCGCTCGCACCACACAATTTTGCGCACGGTTCACGAGAAAGCCGGCGTCATCATTTTAGCTACATATCGTATGTATTGGTACAACTTTGATATATGATTCGCAAGCGTTGAATGTGCATTATCGCCGTCAAATTTGAGATTTTGCGGCTGGCTCAATCTGATCCTTTTCGAATCCTTGCCGCATGCTCGCCAAGTATGGGAGGCGCGCTCACTTCCGGGCGTATGCCATTGATACGCAGTGGGTTGCGGATGCCGACTACCCTCCCTTCGGTTGCATGAACGGCTTCGGCGAAAGTACCCAGGTGGCGCACCTGCGGATCCTCGATGACTTCAGGAATCGAATGGACAGGGGCAAAGGGAATATCGTGCGACGCGAAGGCCTCTTCCCAATACGAACGCGGTTGGGTGGCAATAACGGTACCCAGCGTCAACGCCAGCATCTCGTAATTGCGGATGCGATCGAGCGGCGTCTGGAAGCGCGGATCCGCCCCTATCGAATCCCGGACATCCATTGCATCGAGCAGCGCCCACCAGAATTTTTCAGGCACCGAAAGATGAACGGCCACAGCCTGGCCATCTGCACATGTCCAGGCGAAAGATTGGGACGTGGCTACCCGCGAAATGGGCCCAAACTGCATATTCAGCTGTGTGGAATAAGCGAAGGCATCGGGCACGAAGGCGATCGCGCTTTCCAGCATGTTGAGTTCGACCCGCTGACCTTCACCGGTCCTCTGGCGCGCATGCAAGGCCGCCAGAATCCCTCCAAAGGCATAGAGGCCCGTTGCGTTGTCGGCGAGCGTCGGGCCGTAGACCTGCGGCTGCTCTCGATCGAGATACATGTGAAGAATACCGGAAAGCGCAATGCCGACGGTGTCGTAGGCGGGCCTTGTCGCATAAGGGCCGTCCGTACCAAACCCAGTAATCGAACAGTGGATGAGGGCCGGATTTGCCGTTTTGAGCGCGTCCACCGTCAAGCCGAGCCGATCCATAACGCCGGGCCTGAAATTCTCCACGAGGATATCGGCGGTTTTCAGAAGCTCGAAAAGCGCAGTCCGGCCTTCCGAAGATGCCAGGTCCAGCTGCACGCTTGCCTTGTTCTGGTTGTAGGCGATGAAATTCGGGCTGTAGGCATCGCCAGTGGATCGGCGGAAGGGATCACCCCCTTCCGGATTCTCCACCTTGATTACTTCCGCGCCAAGCTGGGCGAGCAGCATCGCCGCCAGTGGTGCCGTTACCATCGTGCCAATCTCGACAACCTTGATGTCGCTGAGGGGCAGCACGATGGACGACATCAGCGAGCTTCCACTATTTCTCGTGGATAGGGTTCGAAGCCCGGCCGGTAGGCCTTGGTATCGATGAACTTGGAAATTCCCTGGAAATATCCGCCCTCCGCATCGCGGTGGGAAAGCTGCCCGTTTTTCGCCATCAGATATTCGTGAGCCTGCTCCGCGGTCATTTCCCGCGTAGCCTTGATGGCCTGCTTCGTCGCGCGGACGGCTTCGGGATTAAGCGATGCCAGCTGCCTCGCCAGGCTCATGACCTCCTCGCGCAGCTTGTCGTCGGGAACGGATTCGTTGACCAGGCCCATGCGCGCGGCCACTGGGCCAACGAAAGGCTTGCCGGTGATCGACCAATACAGCGCGTCGCGATAATTGACCGCCGCATTGAAGGCCTTGCTGACGAGACCGCCCGGTATCACGCCCCAATTCACTTCAGACAGGCCGAAGACGGCGCTGTCGGCCGCGATAGCGAAATCACACGCCACCAGTTGCGTGAACGCTCCACCGAAACAATAGCCGTTCACCATAGCGATGGTGGGCTTAGGGAAGTTGTAAAGGCGATACCAGCGCCATTGATGGGTCGCCCATTCCGTGCGTACATGCTTGGCGGCATTCTTCGGGTCTCCCTCCAGTTCGCGGAAATAGAGCTTGAGATCCATGCCCGCGCACCATGCTTTGCCGGCACCCGTCAGCACCAGTACCAGCGTTTCAGGATCCGCCTCCAGTTGCAGGATGCAGTCCAGCATCTCTTCATCGAGATCGGGACTCATGGCATTGCGCTTGTCCGGGCGGTTGAGCGTGACGGTCGTGATTCCATCTTTCTTCTCGACGAGCACGTTCTTGTAATTGTCGTAAAATGCCATGCTATCCTCATTTGTCGATGCGTTTGTGCGTTCGATTAAATACATACAAGTTGTAGCTGTCAAGGTTTCGATCGCTGCCATTCGGCATGATACACGCGGCGATCCCAGCCAAACCTACAAACGCCGCGGTGCGGACAGCTCAGTCGACGATCCGTTTTCCGGTCGCGAAACAAAGCCATATGAGGGCTCCCGCCGCGCCGATGCAAGCCGCCGCGAAAAAGGGCGAATCGAACGATCCGGTGCGATCGACGAGCCAGCCGGTGACGGCGACGCCGATGGCACCGGGAATGGTTCCCGCCGTGTTGCTTAGGCCCACAAGCACGTCGGCGTGACGCGGAGCGATTTCGAGATGATTCGGAGAAAAGCCCGCCCATGTGAGGCCCAGGAATCCCAAGGCCGCGCACATCAGCAGAAGCGCATGTCCGGAATCGGTCACGCCCCGCACTGTCAGCAGCGCAGCTGCCGCGCCGATCAGCGCGATCAATTGGAAAAGCTTGCGGACCAATGTCACGTCGAACCCGCGCCGGATCATCCGATCCGCGAGCGCCGTGGCGAGGTTACCCGTCACGACCATCGAAAGCCACGGCGCCGCCGAATATAACCCCGCGCTGACGATGTTGAGCTTTTGAGTCTGCATGAAGTAGCTGGGCAGCCATGTCAGCAGGACATAGAGTATCCAATTGCTGCAGAAATGGTTGAGCACCAGCGCCCACACCGGAGGCTGAGACAGCAGCTCCTTCCATGGCGTCGATCGTCTTCGATCTTCGCCCTTGCCTTCCATGTGGGTCAGCAACGCGCGCTCTGCTGGCGAAATACGCGGATGTTCAGCAGGGCTATTACGGATAAGCGTGAACCACAGCGCGCAGATGACGAGGCCAAACGTCCCGAAGGCGAAGAAAACCGATTGCCATCCCCATGCGCGAATGAGCGAGCCCGTGGTGAGCAAGGCGAAAAGGGTTCCGGCGGGTATGCCTGTCAGTAGGACGCCCACAAATCGCGACCGCTCCGCCGGCAGGAACCAGCGCGCGCCCAAATAATAGGCCGCCGGAAAGGTCGCGGCTTCGCCCAAGCCCATGCCGATGCGGGCTACCATCAGCAAAGGCAGCGAGATGGCGGCTGCAAGCGGCGTGAGGATGGTGAACGCTGACCACCATATGATCGCGATGGCCATCACGTGCCTGCCACCGAACCGACTGGTCAGCCAGCCGCTCGGCACCTGAAAGATCAGGTAGCCGACGAAGAAGGAAGACAACACCAGCCCCTTGGTGGTTTCGGACCAGCCGAATTCTTCCTGCATCGCGATCGCGGCTACCGACATGTTCACGCGATCGAGAAAGCAGACAAACGTGGCCAGGAAGCAGAGCAGCATTACCGTAAGCCGCTTCGGCCAGCGCGGTACGACAGTCCCCTGAAGATTCATTGCTGCCCCCGATCCAGCGGCATCTCGACGAGTTTACATACACATCGTATGTAATATGCTCCGCGCTCGCAGCGCTTTTGTCAACTCGTTTCGGTGATTCCGACGGCATTTCCCGAAAAAATGCGAACAGCAGCCGTGCGGATGCCGCGCCGAGCGAACGAACCCAACAACGAAACAGAGAAAATCGCTTGAGACACCCGCTGGTTTCTGATGTTATGGGTGAGTCAAAGCCGATCCGGCTTATTTTACGGGGCCGTTTCAAGAGAAAATAGATGCCGAGATTTCATCCTCCACTGACTACGTCTCGCGAAGAATTCCTGAAAGATGGAACGGATCAACTGTTTCGCGAAGCAATCTATGCCTTGGCATTGAGCGTTGAAAAACTGCTTTCATGCAGAAACGTATTCGCGCGGATCCTTCATCTCACGCCGTCCCAATTCGCTGTGCTCATGGGGGTTGCGTCTCAACAGGGCGGAAGGGGTGTCACCATCAAGGATCTGGCGGCGCATCTTGCGATGGCGCCGACACACGTCACGACGGAAATAGGCCGATTGGAAGCGAAGGGCCTTCTCTTGAAACGGAGCAACGAGGCAGATCGGCGGAGCATTCTGGTGACTCTGACCTCAAAGGGCGAGAAGGAAGTGGAGCAGGTCAGCCCGGTGGTCCGAGAAGTCAACGACATATTGTTCCACAACATCAGCGTCAAAAGCCTGATCAACGCACATGTCGTCGCCAATAAAATCATAGCGAATTCAGCGGATGCACTTTCCCAGGCACGTAAGGCAGCGGCGAGCATGGCACGGAAGGCGGCGCAGAAAAATCGGAAGCGTCAGACAGGCGATTCCCCTGACTGAGCCGATGACAGGGATCGTCTCAGCGGAGACGGCGGTCGAAGAATTTCGCCATGATTGAAAAGGCTTCGCGTGATTCCGGCAAGTCCGGGTCTCCGAAGAAGCAATGGCCCATACCATCCCAGACGTTCAGCTGTGCTTCGACCCCCGCCTTGACGAGTTCCCTGTGAGTCTGGATGGCCGCGCTCATGTCGAATGCCCGCGTGCCGGTGAGTATGAGAGTCGGCGGGAACTTCGCCAGAATGTCGGGATACATTCCCGGCGAAACCAAAGGGTCGCTTAGGTCGACATTTTGAAGATAGCCGGTCGCTGATTTCGGGAACGGCATGGGCTCGTCCCCGATCGGCTGTGGCGGCTCCCCCACCAGAACGGGGGCCGTGAACCGGCTGTCACCACCCCAGGCGCCGGGCGCGCCGGGCGGCGCGAGAAAGCCGGCGAAAGCTGGGGAGCCGAAGAGACCGATCGCGGCCGGTTTGGGCAGACCCTGCTTCTGGAAGGACGCTACCGCCATAGCGGTGAGGCTGCCACCGGCAGAGCAGCCGAATATGCCGATGTCCGCAGCGGCGTGGTCCTTGAGTAAGGCCTTGTAGACCGAAATCACGTCCTCGGTCGCGGCGGGATATTTGTGCTCTGGTCCCTGGCGATAGTTTACGGCGATGACCTTGTATCCGCCGATCGCGGCCAGCGGGATGGATTCGAGGAGAGCCTGGGCGCCCGCGCCGGTGAAGAACCCCCCGCCGTGCAGCTCGATCAGCACACGGTTCTTGTTACGGGGCGCGATGCCGCCCTTGGGTGTAATGACGCGCGTCGGGACGCCGGCCAACTGCCTGTTTTCGATATTCACTGGGTAGAGCGCCATGGCACGGTCGACCTGGGGTTTGAGCTCCGCTTCGTCGAGCGTTCGTAGCTTATCAATCGGCGCGCCTGAATCCATCCAGGCGGGGTCGATAGGTTTCTGCGCGGTTTCGATGAAGGCTTTTTTCGCCTCCTTGCTCATATAGCTCGAGAGCGGCACCTTGAGCTGCGTGACCGTAGCTGTGCCAGCTGCATCCACCTCGACCTTCGCCGCATCTTCGGCAAACGCGGTCGCTGCTGCCGACAGGAGCGATACGAACACAATGACTTTGAATCGCTTCATCTTGGCTGTCCTTCCTTGCCTGGCGAAGCCCTTTTGCCGGCTTGTTTGCGCAGAACGCCCCGTGTGGTGACTCCTTCGTGCAGATTCTCGCTGACGTACCGGGCCGTCTTTCCGTCCGCTGCAACGGTGAGGCGTATGACACTCACTACCTGTCCGTCCTGTTTGGTTGTCTCTTCGAACATGTCCTTGCTGATGAGGCGAACCTTCACCGTGCGATTTCCCTCGACCCCATGAACGGGATACTCAGCGCCGTCGAATTTGGCGTGATAGTTGAATCCGGTGGGATCGCTGAAGCTGATGCCCATATTCGTCACTTTGAGGGTCACGGTCGCCCCATTTTCGGACACGCCTTCAAGCCGGCTTTGGCGCCAGGAGCCGGACAGGGCATGCGATCCGGCGGGGCCGCCTTCGATCCGTTCCGACAAGAGGCGCGAAGTGACCGGGGCGGCTGCCGAAAGGTCCGTTGATTCCGATATGAGCTGCTTGTTGTCACTGGAGACCGAGAACATGGTCGATGCCATCGGTTTGCCTGCCTTGATGGCATCGACCCGGACATGACGGGGATCGACTATCGTCACCGCTATCGCATCATAATCGTGCGGACCGTTGACGAGGTGGTCCTGCCCATCGGCTGGAACATCATAAGGTGAAGCGCAACTCCGGCATCGGTACATGCCGTTGTTGAGCAGATAGATGTCCGGCTTGTCGGACAGTTCCGTGGAGGCTGCGTCCCACAGCCACGTTCCGTCGAATGGGCTGGCGGCAAAGACTGGGGAAGCCATCAGGCACAGAATAGCGGCGCAGAGAGTCTTCACTGCTTCGAACCTAGAACACCAAATCGACGCGCTGGGTGTTGAAGGCGTAATGCGGCAATTTCTTTCGGTGGAATGTGGCGATGATCTCCGTGCGTTCATTGACGTCGGCCGCTTTTGCCAGGTCCGCCGCCAACAGCGACCTGTCGCGCGTGAAGGAACGTATGCCTTGAAGATCCGCCCAGACGAGCCAGAAGGATCTGCCGTCGGCGGCGATCCACTTCGGCGCGATCTGCGGAGCGTAGGCGCAGGCGGCAGCGTCGCCGCCAGGCGTCCAGGCCGTTTCCTCATGAATCTGGTTCCACGGACCCCAGGGGGTCTTCGCGATCCACAAGCCGAGATAGCTGGGCTTGCCGAACTCGGTGCCGTCCGGGGCACAACCAGTGCCGCTGGCAGCCATCAGATAGCGATCCAACGCGGCGACATAGGCGACACTGGGTAGCCATGCCTCCACCACGAGATCACCGGAAAAAAGATTTGTGCGGTTGACCCATCCTTTCGGGAAGGAGTGAACGATGGCCCGGCTTTGAATGTCGCGCGTCCAGCGTGCGGTGCCGTCCCCGCGCCAGCCCGCGAAATAGGTGTAGGCCCTGTGGTCAGCGATGCGCTCGACCGGAACGCGGCACATCACCAGATCATTCATCTGCCCATCGATGCTGCCGTTGGGCGAATACATATAGATGTAGCCGTCGCGATTAGCCGAATAGTCTCGCTCCATTTGGAGGATCGAAATGAGCGAGAAGCAACCTTGAGGCTCCCGGAAAAAGGCCAGACTTTTGGCCTGCTGCCCCCAGTCCTCCCACGAAACGGGCGCCGATCCATCCTGGTTGAGCCAGGTTCGTCCGTTGTCGTGCGAGCAGATTAATTTCGCACCCGTCCAGCGGCGCGGCGCTTCGGTGCGCTGATCCAGCGTACTCAGAAATTGATAGAGCCGTCCACGAACCGCCAACGTTCCATGGCCGTAATAGCTAGGGGCGTCATCCGGCCGGGTCATCTTGTTCAGTTCCGGATATCCCGGAACATCACGAAACGACACGTTGGCAGGGTCGCCGACCGCAGCCCACATCCGGCTGTTATAGAACTTCAACGGCTTTTCGAGCCATCCTGTGCCATCATTGACGCCGAAATACTGACAGTCGTCTGCCGCCCAGGTCATCTTGTAGCCATCGCCAAGACCGCCAAGCCGGAGAATCGTATCTTCCCGACGAATGGCCGATTTTGGAGACGAAGCTTTGCTCGGGGATCTCGCTGCGGCGGAGGTGCCTGCGATCGCAAGCGGGGCAAGAATTGCCCCAGAGACCGCTTGCTGCAGGAGATCGCGTCTGTTCAAGGGCATGGCAAGTCGATCAGGGTTTCAGTTTCTGGTCGAAGAACTTCGTTATGACGGCGAACGCTTCCCGCGATTCCGGCAGGCTGAAATCATAATAGAAGCAATGACCCTGCCCATCCCACAGATGCAGATCGGCGTCGGCGCCGGCTTTCACCAGTTCGCGATGCGTCTGCACCGCTGCGCTGAAACCGAAACTTCGGGTGCCGGAGATCACAAGCGTCGGCGGGAATTTCGCCAGTACATCCGGATGCAGGGCCGGGGAAGCAAGCGGGCTCGTCAGGTCGACGCCCTTGAGATAAGCCTCCGTCGCGACGGGCAGGGATACCTTCTTCGGATCGATCGGCCACAACGGCTCGCCGACCAGTCCGGGCGCGACATAACGGCTATCTCCGCCCCAGGCGCCGGGTGAATCCGGCAAGTTCTCAAATCCGGCGTAAGCGCCGCCGCTGAAGATGCCAATGGCGCCGGGACGCGGCAGCTTTTCCTTCTGGAACCATGCGGCCGACATGGCCGTCAGGCTGCCGCCCGTCGAGCAGCCATAGATGCCAATGCTTGAGGCATTATAACTTTTCAGCAGCTCCTTATAGACGGCCGCGACGTCCTGAGTGGCTGCCGGGAACCTATTTTCCGGGCCTTGGCGATAATTCACGGCGACCACCTTGTAACCGCCGACCGCCGCGATCGGTATCGAGTCCAGCATCGCCTGGCCCTCGGCTCCGGTGAAGAAACCGCCGCCGTGCAGCTCAATCAGCACGCGATTCTTGTTACGGGGCGCTACGCCAGTCTTCGGGGTGATGACATGGGTGGGAACGCCGGCGATCTCGCGTGCCTCGATATTGACCGGAAATTCCTTACGCGCGAAGTCGGCTCCCATTTTGGCGGGCCCTTCCGACATTTGCCGAAGCTTTTCGATCGGTGCGTTTACGTCCGACCAGATCGGGTTGGCATTCCCGTTGCCGGACTCAACAAAGGATTTTTTGGCAGCCTCACTCATGTAGCTCGACATCGGCACCTTAAGCTCGGAAATGTGCACCGTACCCTTTTCATCGACCTGAACCGGCGGTGGCCCATCTGCGGCAGACTGCCCGCCAGCTTGCTGCGCAAAAGAGCCATCCGTCACGAACAGGCCAAAAGCGGCGGCAAGCAAAGCGGTCTTGCAGTTGCTCATAATCCTCCTCCAAATGGCATGAAGGCCATCATGTTATTTCTTCGTCTGGTTTTTATTGGGATCGGCATCTAAGGCGGGTTCGCCGTTTTCGCCGATGCTGTATCGGTTATTGTCGCAGATATATTCCGATATCTTGTAATCCTTGAGTCTGCGATAGCCGAAAGTGAACGCATAGGGTTTGGTCAATACCGTCGGATCGTCGATCACGACATGATCCTCAAGCTGATCGGGCGCGGTGAGGCGAATGCGTTCGGTGATTTGCATGTCGGCCGAACGCGGCATGTTCATGAATCTTACGTTTTCGCGAACATCCTGGGTCTGGACGACAAGCGTGTCGCCCTCCCAATGCGCGACCGAATAGCCATTATAGCTCGGGAATGTCTCCTCCTTGGGCGGCATCGCCTGGTCGATATATATCCTGCGCGTCTGGGTCAGAAATTCGGCGAGAACAAAAAGTTGTTTGGGTGTCTGGACGAATTCGAGCGCATAGATTCCGCCCATGATGGTGGGCATGCCCTCTGGTAGGCAGCGCGTGCTCGGATCGTCGATGAGCTCGCCCTTCTTGAGCGTTTCGTCCCGCTTCTTGACGGCCTCGTTGAATTGGCTTGCGTAGGGTTCCCGCAGTGGCGGTGGGCCGCCCGGAGGAGGGGGGTAGTCGACCCCGCCCGCGAACGGATCGGGATAGCGCTCCCACATGCCGGAAAAGTCTGGATGTGCCTTATCTGGAACGTTGGCACGCAATGTCGCATGACTTGTGGGCCGGGACGCATATACCTTGCCGGTATGAGCTGCCGGTGCCGCGTTGGCGGTGGAGGCCGCCAACAACGCTATTGAAGCGATCCCAACTCGCATGATTATCTCCCGTCCTCATGATGCTCGCCTGCGGCGTGAGACCACGAAACTGTTCCTGCCCGCCGCGCTTGCAACAACTCGAACCCGGCGCCAACAGCTGGCCAATTCTTACCCGGCAGGCCCCGAGATCGAAAGCTTAACCCGCTGGGAGCGAAAAGATGCGTGCCGCCATATCTCGCCGGTTTACGGCCAAATATGGCGGCCGATGTCTGGCTCAAAATCGTCAAAACTCCTTCGTCACGCTCAAGCCATAGGTGCGCGGCTGCAATATGTTGAAGGCATCCTGGGAGATGAGGGTGCCGCGACCGCCGCCGAGAATACCGCGCTTGTTGGTTATGTTATTGACGAATGTGTTGATCTTGATGCCGCTCACCTCGATGCCGGCTGTCAAATCCAGCTTGTTGTACCCGGCGAAGGCCTGCCGCTCGACCCCGGCAGGCAGGAAATTGCCGAGCCGTTTGCCGACACGGCTGAAGGTCGTGCCGACGGATCCGGTGTTCGGACCGATCGGAAACTCGTAGTTGAGCGAGACGCTCGATGAGAATTTGCTCGAGAACGGCAGCCGGTCGCCATCCGTGCCGGCGACGAGATCATTCGCTGGGAAATCCTGAACCAGAACGGCATCGTTCCACGAAACCCAGCCGGAAAGGTTCAGCCCTCGCGACAATCGCAACTCCGCAGCTAGCTCCACACCTTGGCTCCGGGCCTTGCCGCCGTTCGAGAAGAAGCTGAGGCCGATATCGTTGTTCACCTGGATCTGCACCTGATCCCAATCGATCCGATAGAGCGATCCATCCACGAACAATTTGCCGTCGAGAATAGTCGCCTTGACGCCCACCTCATAATTTTTGGTGCTGTCATGTTTGAATGTTGGATTGGTACCGACGAGCGCGCCCACCGAGTTGATGCCACCGGGTCTGTAGCCGGACGAGAAGCGGGCGTAGATCATCACCTGGGGTGTGACTTTCAGCCGGGGCGAGACAGCGTAGGTGAAAGCATTCTCCTTCAGGAAAAGATCGGGGAAAACGAGGACGTCGGACCCGGGCTCCTCGGGCGTTCCGTTCTCGAACAGCGAGACGAACGGTCCAGTATCGGTTTCGAAGAATGTGGACTTGATATACGATTTGCGGACACCGGCTTGGATATCGAATTTGTCGCTGAACCTGTATGTCACATTTGTGAAGGCCGCGACTTCCCGAAAGGTGCTTCCGAAATCGAAGGTTACGAATGTCCCCACTCGCGCATTGCTAACGTCCGTTGCAAACCAGTTCTGCAGCCAGCTGGTTTTTTCCTTCGTGTAGAAGCCGCCGATAAGCCAGTCGATGTTCGAGCCGATCGGAATGGACGCGCGAATTTCCTGCGTGAATTTCTTCGTCTTCGATCGATCGATATTGTCCGTAAATCCGCCTTCGTCGGGAAACGCAACGGCAGTGGTGAAACCTGTGGGTTCGGTGACGTCGTAGGAATCGAGCAGCTTGGTAACGCTGTAGCCTGTGACAGAAGTGAGTTCGACCCTGCCAAAGGATTTCTTGATGGTGACGGAGCCGGCCGAGAAATCCCTGTTCGTGTAACCCGTACCCGGCAGGAAGCGCTGCTGCACGCTGCCAGTGTCGGGAGCAATCCGGACATAGGGCGAGCCGTGGATCTTGTTGGATTGCGAGAATCCGTTGATCTTGACCGAAAAGTCGTCAGCCGGATGCCATAGCGCCGACAAATGGCCGCCATAAGCCTTGGTTTCATTTACGCCATGTTCGATGGGTTGATCGCCCACATAGCCCAGATTGTCGATATAGCCTGGATCCTTGCGGACAAAGCCGCTCCCGCGGATCGCGAATTGTTCGCTTAGCGGGACGTTCAACGCTCCGTTGAAGTTATAGCCAGCCCCAGAGCCGTCCGTAACGCCGCTGATCCCGGCAGATAAGCGTCCTGAGAGACGATCCGTCGAGGGGTCATGAGTCACATATTTGAACAGGCCGCCGATGCTGCTGGCGCCGTATAATGTTCCCTGCGGGCCGCGCAGCACCTCAATTCGCGCGAGGTCCGACGGATCGATGTCGGGAACGAGGAAACCGCCGCCCAGCAAGGTCGATGATCCGAACGGCATGTCATCCACGGTTATGCCGACCGTCGGTGCCTCGAAATCGCTGCTGGTCACGCCGCGAATGGCGATGGTCGCGGTTCCGCCAAGCTGGTTGGGCGTATAGGCAAGGCCTGGCACCGTCAGGTAATAATCCTGGATACGGTACTGGCTTTTATCCGCGATTTCTCCCGCCTGTACGACAGCGACGGGCAGCGGAACGGTCGCAAGACGCTCCTGCTTCTTCTGCGCCGTCACGACGATGTCCCCGGCCGCATTCTCGCCGCTTGCGCCTACACCCTGCGCGTAGGCCTGCCCGGCACATATGCAGTAAGTCAAGGCGATTATGCTTGCGAATGGCTGTGCTTTGCCCCCCGATATTCTCATGATGACATTCCCTTTTCAGAAATATTTATTACTTCGTAATATGATAGAAGTTGAAATCGATCAGTTTATTAGCTCTCTTCGGGAATATGTCGACCGGCGCGATCTTGAAAAGATGCGAACGTCCGGTCTTAGGCTCTTGCTGACGCACGCCTGTGCAAGCATGTCCATCGAGCTTCCTTTCCCAGAATCCGTCTAGGCAGCGACGAGTGCGAGCAACGATATCAATCTTCGATCTTATATACAATATGAACATTAAAGGCGTATTGGATCGCGGGGACGCTATTCTCCCCAGCGCGGAAAGTTGAGGCCTTCGATCCCGAACAGGTCAAGCGCCCGCCCCACAGTATGATCAATGAGTTCCTCGAGCGATGCTGGACGGGGATATAATGCCGGCACCGGCGGCATGATGATCCCTCCAGCCTCGGTGGCCAACGCCATTGCCCTGAGATGTCCTGCGTGCAGAGGCGTTTCCCGAACCATGAGAACCAGCCTGCGCCGTTCCTTCAGCACGACGTCTGCCGCGCGCGTCAGCAGGTTTGACGTGGTGCCATAGGCAATCTCCGACAGGCTCTTGATCGAGCAGGGCGCGACGAGCATGCCCACTGTTCGAAACGATCCACTGGCGATCGGAGCGCTGATGTCGCCAATGCCGTGGACCACTCCCGCGAGCGACTCGATCTCCTTGGCACTGAGTGAAACTTCATGAATTAGTGCCTGTCGCGCCGAGCGCGTCATCACGAGATGCGTCTCAAATCCCAGATCCCTGAGAATTTGAAGGGCGGTCACCCCATAGATGATCCCTGAAGCACCTGTGATCCCTACGATGATTCGTCGCCGCCAAGTGTCATTCTCCATGTTTCAGGCTCCTGGCACCGACGCGCGCGATGCGTTTTTGACTCGTCCTTGACATGCAAGGATCACGTTCTCACGCTTCCGCCATTGCCGAAAGCGAAAGCAACAGCGCTCCTCGTCAGCCGGAGGCCCAGGCGCGCAAATGCGCCCGACCAAAAAGCTCGACCCGCGCCGGGGCCGGTCTATCATTGACGCCGCACATGATGTACATACGATGTGTACATAATGTGCTATTCTGTGCGATTGTCAAGAACCGCCCAATTGGCAGCTCGCAGACTCATGGGAGGATTCATTGATGGACCCAGACTATCGCGATCTCAGAGATTTTATCGAGCTCATCGATCGCGCCGGCGAGCTTAAGCGCGTAAATGGCGCAAAGCTTGCCTATGAGATCGGCGGGATCACGGAAGTTGCAGCTGGCCTACCGCACTGCCCGGCGCTCTTGTTTGACGGAATTCCGGGGCAAGCTTCTGGGAATCGCGTTTTCACCAACGCGACCGTCGGGCTGAGGCGCGCAGCGTTGGCCTTGGGAATCGATCCCGCCTTGCCGCCGCTTGAGGCATTGCGGGCCTGGATGGGGCGGCGGGGCGGTCTCAAATTAATTCCGCCCGAGCAGTCCGGCGACGTCCCTTATCTTGAGAACGTGATGGAGGGCGAGGATGTCGATCTCTGGCGGATGCCTTGCCCGATATGGCATCCCGGCGATGGGGGCGCATATATCGGCTCGGGCGCCTTGGTTATGACCCGGGATCCGGAGAGCGGCTGGGTCAACAGCTCGATCTATCGGGTGCAGGTTCATGACGCCCAGCGCGTGACGATCCAGTTTGATCACAAGGGCCGTCACGGCGCCATGATTGCGCGTCGTTTCTGGGATCGGGGAGAAGGCTGCCCGGTGGCGGTGGTATGTGGGCAGGATCCAGCATTGTTCATCGCGGGCTTCGAATATCTGCCGGAAGGCGTTGCCGAGCTGGATTTCGCGGGCGCGATCAAGCAGGCGCCCGTACCTGTCCATAATGGCCCCCGGACTGGCTTGCCGATCCCTGCCCGCGCGGAAATCGTGTTGGAAGGCATGCTATTGCCTTTTCCGGATGAGAGCCTGCCGGAAGGTCCTTTCGGCGAGTTCACCGGATATTATGCCGCGGACCGGCGTCCCGCACCGGTGATGGAGGTTTCAGCCATCTATTATCGCAATGATCCGATCCTGCTGGGATCGCCGCCGCTCAAGCCGCCGCGCTTTCATTTCGGGCTGCCGTTCCGTGCCGCCAGCCTCTGGTCGAATCTGGAAGCAGCAGGCGTGGTCGGCATCGCGGGCGTGTGGCAGCATGTTTCTCAGCTCATGACCGTCATTGCCCTGAAACAGTGCTATGCCGGCCACGCAAAGCGAGCTGCGCTAATCGCTGCCGCGAACAGCTACATGGGTCGCATCGTCGTCGTGGTGGATGACGACGTCGACCCCTCTAATCTGGCAGACGTGATGTGGGCGGTAACGACTCGCGCGGAGCCGTCGGAGGACGTCGACATCGTCCGCAATGCGTGGAGCTCATCGCTCGATCCGCGAATCTCCATGGCCGACCGCGATGCAGGGCTAACGTCCCACTCAAAGATGATCATCGATGCCTGCATACCGTTTCAGCACCTTGCCGATTATCCCAAGACCTCCGCGTTGAGCATCGGGGAGAGTAATGCCGTGTTGGCGCGGTGGGGATCAGCGATCCTGCCCTGAGGCGTCGCTGGGGCAAGGCCAGTTGACAATAGGCCAAAATATACATACATCTTGTATATTAATTTGTAATGGAATCACCGCTGGCGCTGGATCGGTTCCGCGAGGACAGGAGAAATGCATGGCTTTGCAGCAGGTTGATGCGCCGGTGGCCAGCGGCCAGGTGGTCCCCTTGCGGACTGGCGAAAACTTTCTCGGGGACCTGCGCGCAAGCGAGCGCACGGTCTTTGTCAATGGCGAACGGATCGCCAATGTCGCCGATCACCCCGCTTTCAGTGGCGCGGCGCGGACGCTGGCGCGGCTGCTCGATTATGCCGCTGCGCCGGATAATCGCGAGCGAATGACATTCACGTCGCCCGACACGGGTGGTCCTGTCTGGCGCTGTTTCCAGATTCCGCGCAGCCATGCCGATCTTCGTGCCAAGCGGCTGGCGGCCGAAGGATGGGCCGAGCAGAGCTTCGGCTTGATGGGGCGCACGCCGGATCATGTGGCGAACTTCTTTGCTGGCTATGCAGCGACACCGGCTTTTTTCGAGCAGGGCGGAAAGAATTTCGCGGAAAATGTCCTGAATTTCTACAGGCACGTCCGCGACAACCACAAATATATCGCTTACGCGATCGTGCCCCCGCAGATCGATCGCAGCCGGCCGGCGCATCAGCAGGCCGATCCGACGCTTTATGCCGGCGTGGTTCGCGAGACGGATTCAGGCATTGTCATCAAGGGCGGGCAACAGCTGGCCACCGGCGCCGTCTTTGCGGACTATCTGCATCTCAGCTGTATCCATCCCCTGCGTCCGGGAGATGAGAATTACGCGATCAGCGTCGCCATCCCGATGGATGCTCCCGGACTCAAGCTCTATTCGCGTCGTCCGTTCGCGCTAAATGCCTCGGGCGTCGAGGATTACCCGCTGACCACGCGCTTCGATGAAACGGACAGTTTCGTGGTGCTTGACGATGTGCACGTGCCGTGGGAACGCGTTTTCATCTTCCGCAACACCGAACTTTGTTTCCAGCAATGGTGGAAGACGCCGGCGCATTCCTATGGAAATCATCAGGCGCAGGTTCGCTATGCGACCAAGCTGCGTTTTCTGCTTGGCCTCGCCGACCGCATGAACAAGGCAACCGGTAACGACAAGGCTCCCCCCGTCCAGGTGGAGATGGGTGAGCTGGCCGCCTATGCATCCATCGTCGAGCAGATGCTCAATGCGCATGAGGTTTCGGCGACGATCGACGCAAACGGCATCCTCTGGCCGTCGAAGCAAGCGCTCTATTCGATCATGTCGCTACAGTCGAAAATCAATGCGCATATGATCGATATCGTGCGTGAATTGACGGGTGCTGCGATGATCTCTCTGCCATCGTCGCGTCTGGACTTCGAAAACCCGGAAACACGCGGCGATATAGAGCGATACTATGTTTCCAGCGAGATGGGCGCTCGCGAACGGACACGGCTCATGCAGCTGGCCTGGGATTTCATCGGGACCGAGTTCGCCAGCCGGCACCAGCAATATGAGAAATTCTACGGCGGTGCCTCTTATCTCGTCAAAATGAACATGTACCGAAACTATGATTTCGATCGCGCCGGTCGGCTGGTGGATGCCGCGCTCGCAGGCGCCGACATCTGAAACGATCTGCGGTTGCGTCAATCCCTACAAGGAAGATTCCGATGGCCGCTCCCGTTCATGTGCTGCAACTCAAGCTGGATGATCTGATCGAGGTTCCGATTAGGACGGCGATCATCGCGGGTTGGACGGGGCGCGATCAGGTGGCGCTTCAGAAGCATATCGCTGAACTGGAGGCTCTAGGCGTCAAGCCGCCGGCATCAACGCCAATCTTCTATCGCGTTGCCGCAAGCCGGCTGACCACCGCGCCCGTCATCGAAGTGACGGGAGAATCCTCAAGCGGTGAAGTTGAGTTCGTGCTCCTCCATCATGGCGGTCGGTTGTGGGTCGGAATCGGGTCGGATCATACCGATCGCGACGTTGAAACCTATAACATCACGGTATCGAAGCAGATGTGTGAAAAGCCCGTTTCGGGTGAGTTCTGGGAAATATCTTCGGTCGCGGAGCATTGGGACAGTCTTGTGCTGCGCTCCTACGTCCACGAAGC
>CBFRWL010000009.1:0-19521 GCA_965727025.1 uncultured Sphingomonas sp. | reverse complement strand
CGGTGACGATGATGTCACCTGTCTCGCGAGCCCGGTCAGGTTTCGTCGGGCTGGTTGTCTGCGCGACCGGCGCGGCGTTATCGTCGAGCGCGCGCAGCTCGGCATCGATGGCGGCGCGCTCACGCAACAGCTCGGCCCGACGGGCCTCCTGCGCCGTTTGCGCGGAAGCCGCCGATGCGGACAGGGCGATTGCGGACATAGAGGCGGCAAGCAGGAATCTGGACATCGTTGTTCTCGATCGATGAGCACGGCCGATCCCTTCAACGGATCGGCGGCATTTGTGGACGTGGCCCCATCCTTTTTGGGCGGCGACGCGGCAGGCTGGCCGGATCGCGGCGGAAGCGAGCCCAGTACAGCAGCGGCTGCGCGCTCAAACGGCGCGGGCGCTACCGGCAGTGTTTGGCGGCTATCAGGCGGTCGCAGGCGGCCCGCGCAGCGGCGGGCGCAGATAGGCGTGGTCCGGCAGGGCCGGTGGCGCGATAGCGCGGACCCCGGTTGCGATAATGAAGAAGATCGCAATCGCCAGCAGGATCGGATCGACCGCCGCCAGCGTCGGTGTCGACAGCCCTGAGAAGGCGCAGGGCTGATCAGCCTTCTTCTGGTAATCGCCATCGTCGTGATGGCCGGCAAGACCCGGAAGCGCGATCTGGACTGTCGGATCGCTGACACCGGAGCAGAGCTGCACCGTGATGACGCCATCGGATAGCGCCGGCATAAAGCCGGCGGGCACCAGCAGCTTCATCAGCAAGGCCACAGCGACCAGCCAGGAGGCGAGCCGGCGATGCCGATAAATGCGGTGACGAAGCGCGTTCACGCGCGGCCCATTAGCCTCAACTGTGGTGATTGTCATTACCATCCTCACCGACCTCCAAGGACAGGCTCGGTGTTGCCGATGGGCGGCGGCGCAATCAATGCCCTGCTAACAGCGCAGGACCTAACTCATCGTTGGCGGTCTTCTTGAAGGCGCCGATGGTAGCCATGTTAGGTCTCAGTCTTGATCCACGAGCCCGGGCCCATCACGGTCTCGATAGCTTGGGACATGACCGGGGCGGCCCCGGCTGCGAGGCTTGATCGGACTTGGACGGGCCGGGCGGCCCGTCACAGGCGATCACCGCACTGGTCCGTTTACCAGGTCCAATATGGTCTCGAGCGGATCCAAACTGGCCGCCCTTTCTCCTTATGGCTCCAACAGAACCGCATTTTTACGCCAAGGCTTCCATGCGAAGGCTTCGAACGATGACGACCGCGCTGACGAGGATGCAGCCGGCGAGGATCAGAAGCCCGATATTGTAACTGCCGGTCTGGCTGTAGGCGTAAGCCGCGATGACGGGACCCAGCGCGCTCAAGTTCAGGAACGGGTAGGCAAGACCGAGGGTCTTGCCGATATTGGCCGCGCCGAACCTCCTGACGAGGACCACGCCGAGCAACGGCTGGATCGCGCCGGCGGCAAAACCGCCGGAAAGTGCGGCCACCAGCAGGTGAACATAACCGATCGGCCCGAGCGCACCGAGCGTCAGCGAGATGGTAAGCAGGTAGGAGCAGCTGACCACCAGATAGACGCTGTGCGCGCTGACCCGATCGACGATGATCCCCCAGATCGGCTTGCCGACGAGCGAGCCGGTCGAGAGCGCAGACAGCAGAAGCGCGGACCGGACCGGCGAGATCCCGTGGTCATGGCCGATCGCCGGTAGATTATACTGGAACACCAGCTGCACGGCCGCGATGATACCCAGGCCGATCGCAGTGAACAGGAAAATCATGTCGAACAAGATGTCCAAGGTCGTGAGGCTGGCATCGCCGTTTTTGCCCCGGACAAATGGTCGTGCCGGCATATCGGCAAGCGGCGGCTCCCGGAGCAGCAAAGCAGCCGGAAGAAAGAACAGCGCGGCGCCTGCCGCCAGGTAGAGATAGGCCGTTCGCCAATCGGAAAAGCTTATCATCCATTGAATGACGGGCGGCATCACAAGGCCCCCCACCGCACCTCCGGCCGCACTGGCGGCAAGCGCTAGGCCCAGCCGGGAACGGAACCATTTGGCGGTGACGGCCTGCGCCAGCAGCGGCCCCGCGAGCTTGACCGCGACGGAGACCGGAAGGACAGTGATCAGCATGACCTGCCAGAAGCTCGTGGCCTGTGACAGCAGGACCAGCGACAGGACGGTCGAACCGATACCGATCAGGATGGCGGGCTTGGTGGGAAGCCTGTCGATGAAATGGCCGACAAACGGACTTGCTAGGCCGGTAATGACCTGGATCGTCACGGGGATCATGGTCAATTCAGCGCGGCTAGCCTGGAAGCTTTGGGTCCAGGGGATAAGAACCACGCCGAAGCTGTAGAGAAATATGCCCAGCGAAAAGATCTGCATGAGCATCGTGATGGCCACGATCACCCAGCCATAATAGGCGGAGTTGATAGCAGAGGACCCGGGCGAGCCGTGAGGGCGAGGGGCGCGGCGGGAATCTGGCTGCACGGCTCGCGGGCCGCCGGGCTCATCGTTTTCGACCAATCCTCGATCCTCTTCCCTATCCGCTTTGACGATGGCACGGGGTTCGCAGCCGCTGTCGGCTGCGATAGTCTTCCATCCTCGCTTTCAGGCCAGGTTCCGCCACTGAGCGCACGAGTTCCGCCAGCTGTCGATCGACAGAACCCCGCTCGACGGCAAGCGCCGCCCGCAGCCGGGCCAGCGTCGCCGCATCCAGCCGTGTGGAAGCGCCGATTTCTCTGGCCAGCACCTCCGACAATGATTCGGGGCTGGCGACATGCTCGACGAGCCCGAGCCGCAACGCCTCGTCCGCGCCGATCTCATGGCCCGCCTCGACCCATTTCAGGGCGTGCGCACCGATCCGGGCGGCGAGCCTGCCGATACCCAGCACCACGGAAAAATCGGCGCCAGGAAAACGAAAGGTCGCGCCCTCGAGAGCGATGCGCCGGCCGCAAGCCGCGAACAGGTCCGCCCCCGCGCCGACGGTGCGGCCAGCGGCGATCGCGATCGTTGGATAGGGGGCGTTCCAGATCCGGGCGAGTAGCTGCTCGATCCGGATGAAGCGCAAAGCGAGATCGGCATCACTCTGCTCCGCCAGACCGGCGAGATCGAAACCAGTGCAGAAATGTCGTCCTTTCCCCTGGAAGACAACGACCTTGGCCGACGATTCCTCGAATCTGTCCAGCCCGCGATGGAGCTCCTCGACAAGAGCCGCGGAGAGACAATTGCCGACATCGGGCCGGGACAGCGTCAGGATGAAGGCGTTGCCGTCGATCTGGATCAGCAGCGGATCGCTCATACCTCGCCCCAGAAATTGGGAAGCCGACGATTGGCATAGCCGGAAATGAACGGCTTGCGTACGCCATCGAGCCCAAGCACGGAGCGTTCGATCGATCCGATATCGCCGCCATAGATATGGATGCTCACCGATACGCGATCCGCATAGGCGTTGCGGACGCGGTGAATATCGCCTCCATCGGGCGTGAAGCTCATGATCCGTCCGGGTGTCAGCACATCCTCGGACGTCTTGACCAGCCTTCCGACGCGCAGTTCGAAGTTCTCGGAAATCTCGCTGCCCCGAAGCATGCCCACCATTCCCCAGACGCCATGGTCGTGGATTGGCGTAGACTGGCCTGGCCCCCAAACGAAACTGACGACGCTAAATCGCCGCCGAGCATCGCAGTAGAGAAGATATTGCTGGTATCGATCGGGATCCGGACGCGCGAATTCGTCGTCGAGCCAGTCGTCCTGCGCCAGCAGCGAACGGAATGCCTGCCCGATCGCGCCCGGCATCCCGCCGCCGTCGCCCGCCGCGTCGGTCAACGCCCGCGAGATCAGGTCCAGGAAGCTGGCGAAGCGACGGCGCCCCGCCGACGACCGGTCGGCACCGGCGGCCATCATGCGCGATCCGGCCGGTCCGCGGACATGGCCTGTCCGATTTCGGCGAGGATCGCCCCACGATCGGCATCCAGCGCAGGCGGCATCCGGCGGATCGGCAACCCGATCCCATCGATCGTCAATGGGGAGCCAAATGTCCGCGCCTTCACGCCGCCGGGCAGTTCGATATCGTTCACCCAGCCCATGTGGGCGACCTGCGGATCGGCGAGTGCTTCGGAATAGCTGTTGATCCGGCTGCAGGGAATACCAGCCTGCTCGAATGCCTGGATCAGATCGTCAATCGACCAGCGGGCGAAGATTTCGGTCAGATGCTCGGCCAAACGCTGCTGATTTTTCACCCGATCCGCCATGCGGTGGAAGCGTTCGTCCGCGTACAGCTCCATACAGCCAAGGACTTCGCAGACCTGGCGCCACAGCTTTTCGTTGCCGGCGGCCAGTACAAAGTCGCCGTCGCGCGCGCTGAACGCCTGATAGGGCGCGTTGCGGGGATGCGCCGAACCGAGTGGCTTCGGATCCCGGCCACTGCCGAAATATTCGCTGACCTGGAGCGCCGACACTGCCAGGCTGGCGCCAAGCATCGAGATGTCGACGAAGCCGCCCCGCCCGCCCGTGCGGACCCGGCTGAGCAATGAGGACACCGCAAAGGCGCCGTATAGGCCAGTCGCGAAATCGGACACCGGGACCCCCGCCTTGACGGCGGGCCGACCCGGCTCTCCGGTAACCGACATGATGCCCGACATCGCCTGGATGGTGACATCGAACCCGCCGCCGTGCGAACGAGGGCCGCTCTGCCCATAGGCCGACATCGAGCAATAGATCAAACCCGGATGGGTATCGGCGAAACTCGCATAGCCCAGCCCGAGCCGGTCCATGACTCCCGGCCGGTTATTCTCGATGACGACATCGGCGCGCTCGATCAGCCTGCGGGCGACAGCACGATTTTCGGGGTTTTTCAGATCCAGTGCGATCGATTGCTTGTTCCGGTTCAGCGAGGCGAAATTCTCGCTGAATCCGTGGGTAAGCGGGGGCCATTGTCGCAGGGAATCTCCCGCGCTGGATTCGACCTTCACGACCGACGCCCCCATGTCGCCCAGCAGCATCCCGCAGAAGGGCCCGGCAGCAACATTGCAGAATTCGACGACCCTGACGCCTTGGAGCGGCAGGTGGCGATATTCCCCCCCGTCCTGTTCCCTATCCTTCGAACAGCCTTCATCCATCTGACCAGACGCCCTTCATCCGCAACCGAAACCCTCCTGTTCGTCAATGCTTCCGCCGAGCCGGGCCTTTGGCCCGAACCACCCCATAGTGCCGGCGGCGCAGGACTGCATCGTCCGACCGGCCAACCGACCCGGCGTGATTCCGACAATCAGCGCAAGAGCAGCAACGCTGACAGATTCGCGCACGCGATCCACGCGGTTTCCGCCACTATCAACGCTATTGGCTTCCAACCAACCGCTAGGAGCGAACGGAACGAGGTGCGGAATGGGCAATGCGGTCGCCAGGACGACCATCGCCGCAAAGCTGATCAGGAACGTCGGAAATGGGGCCCTGGCCGGGAGTATAGGGGGGCTCACCGTTCCCACACGATGGGAGCCGTCACGTAATCAGCCGGCACTCGCTGCCTTAGCTGCCCGGTACTCGGTGATTTCTTTTTCGAGCACTTGCCAGACATGAAGCGAATCATTGTATTCGCGAGCTTCCACGATCTTGCCGTCGCGTATGATGTGGAGAAAATGGTAGTGATTATTGTAGATTCCACCATTCTTCAGCTTTGCGTACGATGATGTCGACGTACAGGCGCGCTCACCCTCCACGGTGATGATCGGTTCCTCGAACGTGAACCAGCCGTCCACCAACAACGTCCTGAACCAGGCGGCGAATTCCATCGTCTCTTTCTTGCCGATCCAGCCGCGACTAGGGGACCAGCTGCGATAATCGTCGGCGACCAGTCGATACATTCCTTCGGTGTCGCCCTTCGACATGCAATCCCACCACTGACGGTGAACCGCACGTGTTTGCTCGGTCGTATCCATTTCAGTCCTTTCAGAAAGTCGCGCCTGCGCGATCGCGCGCGTTGTGCCTGTCATTGCTGAGCGGCGGCTTCCGCCCGTTTGGCGGTCAGTTCCGTCTCGAGAACGCCCCATACGTGGAGGGAATCGTTGTATTCCCAGGTCTTGATCAGCTTCCCGTCGCGGATCTGATGTAGGAAGTGATAGCTGTTGCTATAGGTATTGCCGTTCTTGAGCGGGGCATGCGACCCGGTGGCCACACAGGCCCGATCGCCCTCAACTGTGATGATCGGATCGTCGAAGCTGAACCAGCCGTCCACCAGGAGCGTGCGGAACCAGGTCGTGAACTGCTGGGTGGCTTCCTTGCCGATCCACCCTCGACTGGGCGACCAGCTCTGGAAATCATCCGCGCAAAGTGCCTCCATCCCCGCCACGTCGCCTCTGACCATGCAATCCCACCATTTGAGACAAACTGCCCGGGTCTCTTCTGTCTGGTCCATATCCGTCCTCCTCGTCTCGATATCGTTACCTGCGATGGCGTCGGACCAGGCCATGCGAATGGCGATGCTCACCCCTGCGTGGCAAGCTGTTGCTGGATCGGGTTGGGCACCTTCACGTGCGTGGTACCTGGCTTGCCGTCTATGCCGAGCGGTTGGCCGCCTTTGATTGTTACCCGGCGCATCGTTCTGGTCTGGTCGCCATAATCCAGGATTGCGTAGTGGAGCGTCGCCGCTTCGTCCCACATCACAAAGTCGCCGGATCGCCAGTTCCACCGCACGATGTGTTCCGGCTTCAGGATCGCATCCATGTAGATCCGGAACAACGCCTGGGAATCGTAGCCCGATGTCCCGATGAACTTGTGCCCATAACTGCCGAGATACAGGCATCGCTCGCCGGTGTGCGGATGAACCCTGACGAGCGGGTGCTCCGTCTCGTAGAGCGTGGAAGTGAACGGCGCGCGCATGGCTCTAAGGCCGGTCTCGTAATCGACGTCTTCGCGCGCATTAGTGTGGACGACGCGCAGGCCGTCAGCCAAAACGCGCAGGCTTTCGGACAGTGCACCATAGCCCATCGCACAGTTGGCCCACATCGTATCGCCGCCCACTGCCGGCGACACGATCGAGCGCAGGAACGCGATCGCGGGGGGCCTGTCCTGAAAGCTCTGGTCGGTGTGCCAGAAGTTGGCGTTTTCCCTGCGGCGCGAATCCAGCTCGGTGATGTGCGTACCAGCCTTGTTGGGCTGGGTCGGATGATCGTGGATCTCGCCAAACCTCAGCGCGATCTGCTCGTGCGTGGCATCGTCGAGATGCCCCTGGTCACGCACGAACAGCACCTTGTAACGCCAAAGCGCCTGCTTGAGAGCTTCCACGACCGCGGGTTCCAAGTCCGCGTCCAGGCGCAGGCCGGTGATCTGCGCGCCGATGTTTCCGGCCACTTGCCGAAGCATCAGCCGCGGCAGGTCTCCGATGGGCTTAACTGACGACATCGCTGCATCCTTCCTTGGCGATCGCTGCTCTCACGCCCGGGCGGCAGGTGCTGCCGGGTTACGTGTCAGATTGCATAGATATTGACCGGAATTGCCGTCATCCTCGGCATGGCGTTGACGGCTTCGACGTCTCGATTGTCGCTGATCAGCGGATTGATGTTCGTCCCAACCTCGCGCGGATCGCTTTCGTCACCGGGCGCGCCTCCCCAGCCGTGGGTAAGCGATACGACTCCTGGGCGCAGGCTGTCGTCACCCCGCACGATCGCCCTGACGGTGCCGTTGGCCGAACTGATCTCGACGAGGTCGCCATCGTTCAGCGCCAGTCGAGCCATCTCGATCGGAGCGAGGCAGGCGGGGTTGTAGGCGTTGCGCTTGCGGACAGCCGGAAGGTGAAAGCCGTTGCTGTTGAACAGATCGCGCGTGCGGCGCGAGATCATCAGATAGGCGAACTCGTTTGCCGGCGTGGACTCGCGGGCGCGGCGCAGTTCTTCAGCCACGTCATCCGGCATCACATCGAACCGGCCATGATGACCTTGGCGCGTGGCGCCCACGCTCACATCGCCGAGATCGAACCGCGCTCCACGACGATGACGCTTGATCTCGTCGAGCGGCACGACCGCATGGCGCGCCCGGATGGCGATCAGATCGTCGCTGGTAGGCGGCTCGCCCATGTCGAGATCGACCCCCTCGAACCTGATCTGCCGGCCCAGCAGCGCGGCGATCCGCCACAGGGGGTACCAGTCGTCGACCACATCCGAGCCGGGTGGCGGTGCCACGATGGCCGGTGTGTACTGCGACCAGGCGAACGGCAGCAGGGGAAAACCTTCAAAGCTGATCGGCAGTTCGGGGCGTTCGTACATCAGTTTGGGCGGCAGGATGTAATCCGCCCGCCTGGCGGTATCAGACATGAAGGGATCGACGACCACCAGCAGATCGAGCGAGTCCAGCGCACGGGTGATCTTGGACTGGTCCGGGACGGAGTTCACGGGATTGCCGCCATTGACGATCAAGGCGCGCAGCTGGCCAGCCCCCGGCGTCAATATCTCGTCCGCGAGCGTACCGGTCAGCCGTTCGCCGATCAGCATGCCGACCCCGCGGATGCGGCTTGGCGGAATGCCCTGCCATGATCGCGGCGGAGGGATGACCTCCTCGCGATAGTCCGGCAGCGGGCCGAGGACATCGATCGCCTCGATCTTTTCCCCCGCGCGGGGAAAGCGTCCGCAGATCACGTTGAGACAATCCACCAGATGCTGTGCGAGGTTGGAATGAGGTCCGAAGCAGGGGCCGGTTGCGGTGACGGCGACGCCGCGACGGGATTCCTGCGCAAACAGGGCGGTCGCCCGCCGAATGTCGCCGGGCTGCAGCGAAGCATCCCGTTCGACCATGGCCGCGGCAAATGGATCGACGACCTCGCGCAGACGCGCCAGACCATCCTCTTTCACGAAGCGGGTGCAGAAGTCGGCGTCGTGCCATCCTTCGTCGAGGATCATCCGGATCATGGCGGCCGCAATGGCGAAATCGTGCCCCGGCAAAGGCTGGAGGTGAACGTCGGCATGGCGGGCGGTTTCGCTGAGGCGCGGATCGACGACGATGAACTTCGTCCCGCGCGCCCGCGCCTCCTTGAGGCGCTTCACCGGATCCGCGCTGAGAACTCCGACAGCACCATGCGACACCAGCGGGTTAGTTCCGAACAGCAGCGCCACGTCGCTCGTTTCGAGTTGGATCGCACCTCCGGCCCAGCCCCCCATCCGCTCGAACGAAACGAACTTGGCGGACTGGTCCATGGTTATCGTCGAATATCGCTGGGTCGACCCGATGGCCGCCATGAAGGCGCGCTGCATAGGGTAGGCGAGATAGGTGGAGATCGTCCCGTTGCCGCAGAACATGCCCACCGCTTCAGGCCCGTGTTCGCCAAGCAGTGGCTTCAGCCGCTCCGCGATTTCGGACAGCGCGGTCTCCGAATCGATCTGCTTGAAACTCCCGTCAGCCTGTCGCTTCAGCGGGTGCAGAATGCGGCCTGGCGCATGATGGGCCTCTCCGAAGTGCAGCCCCTTGAAGCAGGCATAACCGCGACTGAGCCCATGCTCCCGATCGGCCTGGAGCGAAACGATACGGTCATCGTCAGCGACCGTGATCTTCATCCCGCAGCCGGCACCGCACAACCTGCAAAAGGTAAACTCTTCGCGCAAGATGCTCATCTCCTTGCCGCGTGCAGCTTGCGAACTCTCTATCAGAACTCCGGCTCGGCTTGCTGTCGTGGCCTCCAACTGCAGTCGACCGGCCACGCGAGCGAAGCAACATCCGTTCGGACGAGAACCGCGGCACCACGCCAAGGCGGCGCAGCTAGTCGCCGGGCCGCGTAACGATCATGTCCGATCCGCGCGACTTTTCCAGACGCACCATGTGTTGTCCTGGTTGTTGATCGCTGGCTCGGCTGCGGGGGTAACCCCTCGCCTCGATCCGCTCCCCCCGCAACGGAGTGCAGGCCGGTTCGAAAAGGGAGCGGCTCGCTCACTCCGGCGGACCAGAGCAAGCAAGCCGACCAATGCGCATCAGAAGCGGTACGACGCCTCGATCCCATACGTGCGGGGATCGCCATAGGTATTGGTAAGCGTACCCAGCGATTCGTAGAGCGACAGGCCCGAGCTGGCATAGGTCTTGTTCGCCAGGTTCTTGCCATAGACGGCAAGGCCGAAGTTCGAACCCATGACGTTGTCCCACGACAGGCGGGCGTTCAGCAGGCCCACGCCGGGGATCCGGAGCCCCGGGATCGAGCTCGGGATCTTTGGCGCCAGCGCCGTGGTAGGCGTCCGGCCAGCCGCCCTATCCGCTGCTTCCTGCCCCAGGATGATCTGCGCCGGGGTCTGCATCAGCTCGTTGATGAAATAGCCGCTGCGATAGCTGTACGAACCGAAGAACGTCACCTTGCCGATCTGGTCGTCGTCGATCGGCGTATATTTGATGGAGGCGTTGAACTGATGCACGGGCACGCCGGCAAACCTCCGGTCGGTATATTGAACCACCGACTTGTCCGCCAGGACAGCCGGGAAGTTGGTATATCTCGCATTCACGTAGCTGTAGTTGGCGCTCAGCTCCAGCGACCGGGTCGGAACCAGGGTGGTCTCCGCCTCGATCCCCCAAATCCTCGCCTTCGCCGCGTTGATGATCGACGAAGTGACGCTGCCGGTAAACGGATTGATGAGGGTCACGCTGCGCTGGATCGAGTTATACTTCTGCAGATAAGCTGCCAGGTTCGTCCGCAAGAGCATGCCGGCGGGATGCGTGTCCATCTTGAGGCCGGCCTCGAAGTCAGTGACGGTTTCCGGATTGAACGGAAGGCGCTGGACCTTGTCCGACGCCCGGCCATTGAACCCGCCGGTGCGGTAACCGCGGCGGCTCGAGACGTAGAGCAGCTTGTCGGAATCGAGCTTGTAGTCGAGGCTGATGGTCCACGTCGGGCTGGTGAAGGTCTTCTCCAGGTCGAACGTGCAGCCGTTATAGGGCAGCGCCGGATTGAACGTCAGCGGCACCCCGTTGTCATCCAGGACTTGGCACTTGTTCGGGTTGGCCGCAATCGGCGCGGTGTACTGCACGACCTTCGTCCGGCGCCGGTCAACCGTGAAGCGGAAGCCGGTAGTCAACGAAAGCTTCGGCAGAACTTCGGTCGTCTGCTGCACATAGCCGGAGAACGAGGTGTTGTTCACAACGGGGCCGGTGTAGCCAGGCGCGTTCGGATTTAGACCGAAGAACGAGTTCGACAATGAAATGTCGCTACCCTTCTGGTTGAAGAAGTACAGACCGGTAATCCAGTTCATCTTGCCGTTCAACGCATTGCCGAGGAACTGCACTTCATCGGTGAACTGCTTGGTATGCGCCGGGTTCTGCACGTAGAACACTGGAAGCGGCGAATCGTCCCCGTCGTAATTGATGTCGTAGTCCATCTTGCGGTAGCCGAAGATGTTCTTGAACTTCACCTCGCCCAGTTCGATCTCGGTCGTGTTGACCAGCAGGGTTGCCCTGCTCTTCTCGTGAATGGGCGAGCTCGCTTCGACTTCACGCACGCTGCGCGCCTGCTGCCGAGCGAGCGCTGTGAGCATCCCCGGGAAGAAGCGGATCGTCGTCGCCGGGCTCACCGCAGTCAGCACGAATGCCGCCCCGCCGCCATCGCTGTGGTCATATTCGAAGGTCGTGGTGTTCTTGACGCCCGCGAAGGGCTCCCAGGCGGCGATCGCGCGAATCGACTGCTGGTCCGCCGATTCCAGCCGGTGGCCCGCTTCCGTCCCGCCTACGACGATACCGTAACCGTCGTTCTTGAGGTAGTTGCCCGCAACGCGCACCCGCAGCGTGTCGGATAGCGGAAGGTTGAGGTAGCCCTGGACCTGCACTTCGTTGTAGTTGCCATAGTGCGCGGTGATCCCGGCGCCGAGCTTATCGGTCGGCTTGGCGGTGGTGAACAGCACCGCGCCGCCCGTGCTGTTGCGGCCGAACAGGGTGCCCTGGGGCCCCTTCAGCACCTGGACGTTCTGCAGGTCGAACAGGCCGAGGTTGATGCCCTGGTTCGGCGTCAGCACGACTTCGTCCATGTAGACCGCGACCGAAGCGTCGGCGACGATCTGCGTGTCTTGGGTGCGCTGGCCGCGAAGGCTCATCGACGGCGTGTCGCGACGGCCGGCCGCACCCTGGAACGCCAGCGACGGCGTCGACGCCTGCAGGTCGACGAAGGTGGTGACCGAGCGCTCCTTGAGCGCCTCGCCGCTGAATGCGGTGATCGCGACCGGGACGGTCTGCAGCCGTTCCTCGCGACGCCGGGCCGTAACGACGATGTCGCTGTCCGCAGACACCGACTCGCTGCCGGGCGGATTACCCGCCTGGCTCTGTGCCTGCGCTGCCATTGGCATTATGGCACCAACGAACGCGACTCCCGACAGTAAGAAATATTTATTCATAAGAACCCCCTCCCCATTTTTAGTGATGATAATTTACACACACCTTTCACTTAATGATAATGCTGTGACCTGTATAGTTTTTTAGATATCGCTTTAGTGTACTTTATTCCAAAGGCTGCATTGGATTACGAGCTTTGTATCGAAGCTCACTTGAATCACACATCACACCGATTGGGAATTCACATTCGATTCAATCACGATGTGACAGACCCTAGGCATGCAAGCGACGCGCTCAAAAGCAGCAGATGCTTTGTCATGTGATATATCCTCCCCTGGTCCATCTGAGTTCTCGACTTCTGATCTTACTGAGATGGCGTAGCATGCCTTTACTATCGGCTATGCCGGCGACACGATAGGAGATGGTGCCCGGCCAAACTTGGGCATTCTTGCTGAATGCCGGCGATTTAAGCAAAAACATCACCTCTTCTGCCCGACACCGGCTTTGGAGTAGCCGCCTCATGGGATCAGTTCCGGAATGTGGCGGAGCATGCTGCAGGCGCTCCGCTCACGCTTCTCTCCGCCGCAAGCGTGGGCTGGTGCCGTAGAATCGGCGGAAGACTTTCGCGAAATGGCCCGGATCATCGTATCCAACGGCGGCCGCAATGTCGGTGATCGGGAGATTCGTACCGCGTAAAAGATCGTGCGCCCGGCGAAGGCGCTGCTGCTGGATAAAGCGGTACGGCGCTTCGCCGGTCGAAATCTTGAACGCTCTCGCGAAGTGGAACCGGCTGAGGCCCGCCATGTTGGCCAGCCCGTCCACCGAGATCGGCTCGTCGAGATGCTGATCGATGTAGCGCCTGATCCGCAGGAGATCGGCGGACGATATTCCTCCCCTGACCTTCGGCAAATCTCCCTGCGCGGCACGTTGCCCAAGTACGAGCCTGCTGGCAAAGGCCTCGCTCAGGGCATTGAACTGGACCACGCGCATCGGCTGTTCGGGCATGTGGAGGCAATCCAGCATGGCGCACGCCAGATGGTAGATCATCTTGTCGTGGCCGATGCTCGCCGCGAACCGGGGGCTGGTCTCCTGCCCCAATCCGGACAGAAAGCGCCGTGCAATATTGTCCAGGAACCAGCACGGGATGAAAACGGCGAGCACGTCAAAGCCATCCGATACGATCGACTGGATTTGTTCTCCGCTCGGCATGCAACTTACGGTCCCGGCAGTTACTGGCGCATCGTGCAGTACGTTGCCGCCCGCCGTGAACATGTGATGGGGACTTCCCTGGAGATGCACGCTGACCACGTGCGCATCCGTCGGCATCGCCTTACTGTAGTTCATCCCTCTGCCACGCGGCGCCGTCAAATGGCACGCGGCAACGACGCTGCGGTCGGGATCCTCGAGAATGCTCTCGGGCCGCGTCGATATGAATTCACGGATTCTGAAGGATACCATCGACCCCCCTTTCAAACCCTCCTCGACTAGCGACGACCGACCGAGCCGATTACCGCTGCTTCGCCGGAAAACAGCAAGATCACCCGCGACACCGCGTGCCAGGTAAGAGAATAATCCGGCAAATCGGGATTATACATGCCCGCGCAACAGCAAGATTAGTCCGTTTGGGGGGGAGCACATGATCGGAGCGCAGAATCTGGCGGCGGTTCATCCTGGCTATCTTTCCGACACCGGCCGGCCGCTGTTCGATCCCGAACTGGAAGGCATGGACCTCGGCACGCGGGAGACGCGCCGACGCGCCGCCCTGGAGCGGGAATGGGAGCGGGCCTGGCAGCTCCCCTTCTACCGAGACCTCTATGCCAAGGCCGGCTTTCGGCCAGGCGAGTTTCCGGGCCTCGACGCCATTCCCATGGTACGCAAGAGCGACCTGCGTGCGAACGAGGCGCAGCTTCCGCCCTTCGGAAATCACCGTTGGGTGCAACTCCACGATGCGGTGCGGATCGCCCGCTCGTCAGGGACGACAGGCAAGCCCTGGTACAACTTCTACACGATACACGATATCGAACGCATGCGCGAAATCGACCGGACCATCTATTGGAGAGCCGGCTATCGCCCCGGAATGCACTATTCGCTGAGCTTCCCCCAGAACCTCTATCCCACCAACGTCAACGGCGGCCGGTCGATGCGCGACGCAGGGATCCTCGAGATTCCGGTCGGCGTTCCCTTCACGATCGAGGAAGCCGTGAGCCATGTCCAGGTCTGGCAGGATCTGGGCGTCGACATCCTGATGCTCTCGCTTCCGCAACTGAATCTCTACGACGAGGCTGCCCGCTCGATCGGCATCGATTTGCCCGAGTTGCTGGCCGGCAACATCGTCTCGATCATCGAATCGAGCATGCAGTTCGAAGCCCCGCGCCGGCGGCTCGAGACCGCATTCAATGTCCGTATCCGCAACACCTATGGCGTCTCGGATTGCATCGGATTCTCCTGCCTCGATGGCGAGACACATTCGGGCATGGCCGAACCCGTTAATTACTACATCATCCAGATCTGCGATCCCGCGACCGGCCGAGAGGTGGAGCCCGGCAAGCCGGGACATCTGGTGGTGACGATGTTCGGGATGGACCAGTTTATCATGCGGTTCGATTCGGAGGATATCGTAGCGGAAAGGACCGAGCCTTGCCCCACGGGATCGACCCTGCGACGCTGGGACTATCTCGGGCGAGTGCCCGACATGGCCGTGATCGGAGAGACGAAGATCCTTCCGATCCACGTGCAACTCGCGCTGGAAGCGTTCGGAGCGCCCGAGTTCGCGATGGGCGCCGGCGCCGCGGATGTCCTTGCCGTGAAGGTCGAGCATCCCGACGCGGGTCAGATCAGCCGTGAACTGGCCGATTCGCTCGGCGTTTCGGTGAATATCGAAAGTCTGGCCGCCGGCACGCTGCCACGGTCGGTCTACAAGCCCCGCCGCCTCACGGGCGCCTGAACTGGAGAAAGCGCGATGGCAGATGCCACCAGCAAAATCGATCATGCCGAACTCGTCGACGCGCTTATCGCCGCGCCGGAAAGTTATGTTGCGAAGTCCTATACCGACATCTTCTCGCTCACCGACGCGGAGCGGCAGCAATTCTGGCTTGCCACTGCACGGCGGCGCTTTGCCGAACTTTATCCCAAGATCGCGATGCTCAAGAATCTGGCCGACCGGCAGGGCGTTTCGACAATCGACCGTTTGGAAGATCTCGCGCCCCTGCTGTTCCGCGCTTCGGTGTACAGTTCTTATCCGCTGGCATGGCTCGAACGGAACGAGTTCGTCCGGCTCACGAAGTGGCTCTCCAAGCTGACCGCTATCGACCTTTCCGGTGTGGACCTGGACGGCGTCGAGCTGATCGAGGACTGGATCAAGGCGATCGTGGCTGCCACCGGCGCGACGGTCTGCTACTCGACCACGACCGATGGCAAGATGACCTTCCTGCTGCGCTCCAGGGAGGAATGGCGACTGTTCTGGGAGGGCGGGCGCTGGCGGCTTGAGCCCTTCGGCGAGGAACGGGCGCACTATAGGCGGCTCGAACCCGGTATCGACCGGGTGCCGATCTTCTTCCCTGGCCCCAAGGGTGGCTACCGCCCGTTCAACATCAGCCTGGCGATCTACGAGTCGGTTTACGGAGAGGGTCTCGTCAAGGCGCCCAGCGACTACATGGATGCCGATCTCATGTCGCTTGCGGGGCGCATCCAGGAGGCGAGCAAGAAGGGCGAGGAAGGCACGCTGTCGATCAACCCCAAATTGATGGCGCGCAAGGGCGAGATCGCCAAGATGAGGGAGGAAGGCCCCGCAAAGCACAAGCGCTGGGTCGATCTCCTCATCAACGGGCACAAGGGCCAGCGGGTCTGGGTGCTGGGCACGATGGGCAGTGTCCATGCCCTCGCCCGCCAACTGCTGGACGCCGGTACCACCGGCGCGTTCGATGCCGGTTCGCTGATCTCGGTCGGCAGCGGGTTCCCCGACGGGGTGGAACCCGAGGGCTGGCAGGACGAGGTTCTTCGCGCTTTCGGGATCCCCGGGCGCAACATGAACATCGACTTCGGCATGGGTGAAATGATGAGCGTCGCCACGCGCTGCCCGCACCGCAAATATCATCTGCCGCCCACGACGATCCCATTCGTCCTCGATGTGGGGACCGACGAGGTGCTTCCGTCGAGCGGGGCGCAGACCGGCCGGTTCGCTTTCTACGACCTCCTGGCGAGCACGTACTGGGGCGGCTTCGTCTCGGGCGACATGGTGACGCTGCACTGGGACCAATGCCCCTGCGGGCGCACCGGGCCGCACCTTGGCAACGAAATAGGAAAGATCAAGGAAGACGGCGAAAAGATCGGCTGCGCCGGGTCTGCCCAGGCGCACGACGATGCAACCGAATTCCTGCTGGAGGCGTGACCATGACCGACACTTTCACAATCCCGATCTTCGCACGGGGAGAAATCATCGAAGGCGCGGACACGGTCAATGCCGGCCGCTTTGGCGCAACCTTCGCCTGCCCCGATGCTGGCAAGCATCTAGACAAGCTGATCCTGTCGAACCGCAACGTGCTGCAGGAACTCTATGCCCTGTCGACGGACGAGATCATCGATTTCCTTTTCGAACTCGGGAACCGGCTCGATCCGCGCACCAATCCGCATGTGAAATGGGCGCTCGATCTCGACGAGACCTTTTCCGACATGCCACGGGCGCTTTGCGAGAATTCGTACCGCGGCCTCACCGCCCGAGGCGGCATGCTTTCGCGCGAACGGCTGGAAGCCGTGGTCGCGACCGTCGGCCGTGAACATATCGACGGCTGGGATGAACAAACGCAATATAATGGCCGGCACATCGGGGTGCGCGCGATCGGGGTTCCGACAGTGCATGTCATCGCCGGCAATGCGCCCGGAATCGCCACGATCACCTTCCTGCGCAATGCGCTGATCCGCGGGTACGCGCTCGTCAAGATCCCCTCCAACGAGCTGGGCGCCGCCATTGCACTCGGCAAGACCCTGCTCGACATGGCCCCGGACCACCCGCTGACCCGCAGCTGGAGCGCCGCCTACTGGCGCGGCGGCGATACCGCGTTCGAGGAAAAGCTGTATCATCCGCGCAATTTCGACCGGATCGTTGCGTGGGGCGGCCATAAATCGATCACCCATATCGCGCGCTACCTTCGCCCCGGCCTGGACCTGGTCATGTTCGACCCCAAGAACAGCCGGGCCTTCATCGGCGAGGAAGCGCTGGAAAGTGACGCGGCCATGGACGAGGCGGCGCTCCGCCTGGCCGCCGATGTCGGCTATAACAACCAGAACGGCTGCGCCAACGCGCGGCTCGCCTTCGTCCGCTGCAGCACTGGGGCGGAATCCGCCGGCAAAATTCGCCGCTTCGCCGAAAAGGTGTTCGATGCGATCCAGCGACTGCCGGCGAGCATCAGCACTCCCGCTCCTCGACTGTCAGCGGATTTCGCCGCGCGCATCGACGGCGTTCGCATGCTGGACGACGAATATGAGGTCGTCGGTGGCGACGAGCGCGGTGGGGTGATTATTTCACTGGAAGGTGAGCCGGTCGACTTCGCCAATGACCTTTCCTTCCGCACACTGAACCTGATCCCGGTGCCGGACTTCGACGTGGCGCTCCGCCGGACCACCCGTGACGTACAGACTGTCGGGGTCTGGCCACCGCGCCTGCGTGACGAATTGCGCCTGCCCCTCGCCTTGCACGGCGTCCAGCGCGTGACAACGCTGGGCTATATGCTCAACTATGATTCGATCACGGTTCCCCACGATGGAACCGAGGCCTTGCGGCGAATGGCAACTTGGGTGGTTTCGGAGGATTGCGATGCCGTGCCGGAGTTGTGGCAGAGCCTGCGGCAACCGCAACCGGCAGGCTGACTCGCAGGTCCGGCGCCAACATCACCGGACGGCCGCTCGGCGAAGTCGCAGGCGATGGCGGCGCGGAAGCCGAGGCGGCGGTCGTCTCCGTGCGGACGGCGCACTTCGACAAGTTGTTCCGTGATGCCAAGCATGAGGCGGGCCTGCCGCACATCCACTTTCACGACAGCCGGCGGAAGACCTTTGCACTGCGGCAGTTGAAGTTGCACTGAGGCAGTTGAAGTCGCGGCCTGGGAGCACGACGCGGACCTAGCAGGCTGTTGAAGAAGTCGCTGGCGTTTCCGGGCTTGTCGTGATTCGCTTTTCCGGGTTCGGGAGGTGAAGGATGCGCGGTTCGGACGAGAGTAGCGGCAGCCTGTTTCCCTATGTCGATGTGGAGGTGCGGATACGTCCGGGTCATCCGTTGCGGCAGATCCGGGAGATAGCCAACGCGGCGCTGTCGGCGTTGGACAGGGATTTCGCGGAGCTTTACCCGCCCCGGCTTGGCCGGCCTTCGATCCCGCCGGAGCGATTGCTGCGGGCGATGCTGTTGCAGGCATTCTACGGCATCCGCTCGGAGCGCCAGTTGATGGAGCGGATCGAGTTCGACCTGCTGTTCCGCTGGTTCATCGGCCTGGGCATCGACGAGGCGGTTTGGGATCATTCGAGCTTCACGACCAACCGGGAGCGGCTGCTTTCGGGCGAGATCGCAGCGAAGTTCCTGCGCGCGGTTCTGGTTCAGCCCAAGGTGACGCGGCTGATCTCGAGCGACCATTTCTCGGTGGACGGGACGCTGACCGAGGCGTGGGCGTCGATCAAGAGCTTCCGCCGCAAGGATGGGAACGATGATGATCCCCAGGGGCCGGGCCGCAACGCCGAGCGCAATTTCCACAAGGAGAAGCGCTCGAACGAGACGCATGCCAGCACGACTGATTCCGATGCCCGCCTCTACAAGAAGGGCGACGGCCAGCCGGCCCGGCTTTGCTATATCGGCCATGTTCTGATGGAGAACCGCAACGGCCTGGCGGTGGATGGCGGCGTCACCCAGGCGAGCGGCACCGCCGAGCGCGAGGCCGCGCTGGCGATGCTCGACCGGCGCAAGAGCCGCCGCCGCATCACGCTGGGAGCCGACAAGGCCTATGACGTCCGGCAGTTCATCAAGGATTTGCGGGAACGCTCGATCACCCCTCACATCACCATCGACGGGCATCTCTCCAAGACCGGCAAGCCGCGTGCGACCGCCATCGATGGGCGCACCACCCGTCACCCCGGCTATGCGGTCAGCCAGCGCTTTCGCAAGCGTATCGAGGAGGTGTTCGGATGGGCCAAGGGCTCAGGCAATCTCGCCAAGGTCAAGCTGCGAGGACAGGCCAAGGTCGATGCGGTCTTCACCCTCGCCTTGGCCGCCTACAACCTGATCCGC
>CBFRWL010000008.1:0-20439 GCA_965727025.1 uncultured Sphingomonas sp. | reverse complement strand
TGCGTTGGATCGAAGTGCGAATAGAAGCCCTTTGAGTTCGCGTGCCAGACGTGAACGATAGCGTTCGCCACCGGTTCGCCATCCGGTCCGGTGATCCTTCCGGCCATGTACAGCGAACCGGTGTCGTCGGGGTCGTCGGTCAGATTGGCGTCGTTCTCGACCAGCGGCGCGCCCTCGACGTAGAGCGGACCCTCGATCGTGCGGGGGGTGCCTCCGGTCTTCCCTGTCTCGGCGTCCTTGGCGTCCATGTAGAGGTCGAGGAAGTGCTCGACCCCGACGCCCGGCATGAGGAGGCCGAATTCAGCGGCGCCGGCTTGCAGGAAGTTGACCGCTCCCCAAACCTCGTTTTCCGAAATGTCGTGCTTGACGATGAGCGCCATCAACGATTCGATGAGGTCGCGCACGATTACCTTGATGCGCGCGTCGCCCCCGTCTGAAGTCAGGCCGGCGGCCCGGTCCAGAAGCTGCTGGATCTCTGCGGTCTGAACGAAGCTCACGTCCATAATCGTCTCTCCTGGTCTTGGTCGCCGCCGTTCAGCGGTCGTCGTCGTGCAGCGATGACGGGTGTCGGCAAAGCGCCGTCACTCGCATCGTCATGAAGGGATAGAGCGGCAGGCTCGTCAGGATGTCGTGCAACTCGGCATTGCTGCCGACATCGAAGATGCTGACGTTGGCGTACTGCCCAACCACCCGCCAGATGTGTCGCCAGGTACCCGCGCGCTGGAGTTCCTGGAAACGCGCCTTCTCGACCGCCTTGAGCCGCGTCGCCTCCTCGGCGTCGAATCCGAGGGGGAAATTTACATCCATCTCGACCTGGAACAGCATGGCGATCAGGCCCTCTCTGCGACGACGTGGAGGATGGGCGCGCTGCGGTCGCGGCGGTGGAAAGCGACACGATCCTCATCGAGCGAGATGCCGAGGCCAGGGCCGGTCGGCACCGTGAGCTCGAAATCCGCATAGCGAAGCGGTTCCGCAAGAATGTCCTGAGTAAGAAGCAGCGGTCCGAACAGTTCAGTGCCCCAAGCGAGGCTCGGCAGCGTCGCACACAGATGCGCCGACGCGGCTGTGCCGATGGCGCCCTCCAGCATCGTCCCTCCGTAGAGGCCGACGCCGGCCGCCTGCGCGATAGTGGCGACCGCATGCGCCGGGAGCAGTCCGCCGGACTGGGCGATCTTGATGGCGTAGACCCGGGCGCCGGCGCAGCGAGCGATTGCGAACGCGTCGATAGGGCCGTGCAGCGCCTCGTCCGCCATCAACGGCACGATGTGTTTTGCCGACAAGCGCGCCATGGCCGCGTGGTCGTGTCGCGCAACCGGCTGCTCCACGAGGTCGACGCCCGCGTCTTCAAGCAGCCGCATGCCCAGATCCGCCTGCGCCTCGTCCCAGTTCTGATTGACGTCGACCCGGACGCTGCCACTATCACCGACAGCCTTCTTGATTGCCGCGACATGAGCAACATCGTCGCGCACCGCGCGCTTGCCGATCTTAAGCTTAAAGATGTTGTGACGGCGCTCGGTGAGAACGCGCTCTGCCTCCTCGATATCGCGCGCCGTGTCGCCGCTCGCCAGCGTCCATGCGACGGGCAGACTGTCGCGGATTCGCCCACCGCCGATCAGCTCGGAAACGGGCACGCCGAGCCGCTTGCCCGCAATGTCGAGAAGCGCGGTCTCGACGGCGCATTTGGCGATATGATTGCCGAAAACGCTTTGCGCCACCTTGGCCATTGCGGCCCCAACCCGCGTAGAATCACAGGTCTTGAGAATAGGAGCGAAGTAGGTGTCGATCGCGAGCTTGATCCCCTCGGGGCTCTCCTCGCCGTAGCTGAGGCCGCCGATCGTGGTGCCCTCGCCAATGCCCTCGACGCCATCGGAATCACGCATCCGCACGAGCACGATCGACTGATGGTGCATCGTCGCCATCGCTAGAACGTGCGGTCGTATTGTCGGGATATCGACAATAAAGGTATCAATCGATGCGATCGCTGCCATGATTCCCGATCCCTCCAATCCCATGTTCCGAGCATCGATGTAGCGATCAGGAGGCGAACAGCGCAAACACCGTTGCAGTGTCGGATCGATACTCATAGGGTATCGGTATGGATATTCGACAGCTTCGTTATTTTGTCGCGGTCGCCGAGCAGCGAAACTTCCATCGCGCTGCCGAGCGGCTGCATATCGCCCAACCACCGCTCAGCCGCACGATCCAGCAACTTGAGGCAGAGATCGGCGCCGAGTTGCTCGATCGCACTGCCCGACCTCTGCAACTGACCCCAGCGGGTCATCTCCTGCACACTCAGGCACTGCAGCTACTCGGCAGGATGGAAGATCTGCGCGCCATGATGAGAGCTGCGGTCGCGTCCGAAAAACGGCTATTCACGATCGGCTTTGTCGCATCGACCATCTATGCACGGCTTCCGGAACTTATCCGGGCGTTCCGATCCGCGGCTCCCGAGGTCGAGTTGATCTTGGTGGAGAGCAGCACACTAGACCAGATTGCCGCGCTTAAGGAGGGGCGGATCGACGTCGGCTTTGGGCGCATCCGCTTCGAGGATCCTGCGGTGCGTCGGATCATTCTCCGGTACGAGCCGCTGGTCGCGGCGATCGCGGCAGATCGCCCATTGGCGCAACAGGAAGGCCCGGTCACCCTCGCGGCGCTCGCTGCGGAGCCGCTCATCATCTATCCACGCCAGCCGCGTCCCAGCTACGCCGACCAGGTGATCTCACTATTTCACGATCATGGGCTGGAACCGCGTGTCATCCACGAGGCAAGGGAGCTACAGATCGCGATCGGACTGGTGGCGGCGAGTGAAGGATTGGCAATCGTGCCTCAATCAGTTCGCCAGGCACGCTCTGAGGGCATCGTATATCGGGACATCGTCGAGCTTGCGGTTTCACCTATCATAATGAGCAAGCGGGTAGGCGACAACTCGGATGAACTTGCCATAATGCAGAATCTCATCTGCGAGCGTTATGCCGATTGGGGTTATGAGGTGCCTGCCTTTCCCAATGCGGACTGAATATCGACAATCATCTGCACGATAGAGGCGATTCAGCAGGCTGAGGCCGGCAGGTCCGTCATGGGCCTGCCCCGCTGTCAGGCTGAGCTGGACCGGGAGCCCTTGCGCGTCGACAACCGCCTGGATCTTGGTCGTGAGCCCGCCTCGGGAGCGACCGAGACAATGATCTCGATCCCCCTTTTTGCCGTCGGGGCCTGTTGGTGGGCGCGAACGGAGGTGCTGTCGATCATGTGAATGTCGCCGTCATGGGCGGCCGTGATGGCGTGCATCAGCCGGTCCCATACGTCTGCCTTTCCCCACCCCACGAAGCGGTTATAGCAGGTGGTGCGTGGACCATAGCGCTCGGGCAAGTCGCGCCATGGTGCACCGGACCGGAGCACCCAGAAGATGCCGTTCAGCACCCGCCGGTCATCAACCCGAGGAACGCCGCGCGGCTTGTTGGGCAGCAGCGGCTCGATCACGCCCCACTCGAAGTCGGTCAGGTCATATCGGCTCATGCGACCGCTGAATCAGAGTTCGGCACGATATGAAAGCTACCAATTGGATTCGTCTCAATTGCCTCGCTCCGGAGGGATGTGCCAACATCACGCATGGCTATTGATCAACCAGAAACCATCGACGCTGCGGGAACCGATCGCGAAACGGGCGAGATCATTTTAACTATCGTTGATGCTTGGAATTGGACGAACGAACAGTCTCATTTGTCAGCATTGCAAGCGAAGTTGAATGCCTACTTCGGGTTCATAGAATCCGGGCAAATGTTTCGGCAAACTAGTACTGATTCAGTGAATCGAAGTACTGCTTGTCGATCGTGCCGCCCGTCGTGAGAACAAGTATTCCTTCCATTGCTGATCATGTCCAGCAATTAGAGCCTTAAAAGAAGGCTCATTCCCTATGCATAACGTGACCTGAGATCGGCGCTGGCAAAGCTGGCGGGCCGGCCTCGAGGCCGATTGACCAATTCCCCGTCCCACATCGCCCGCTCGCCCCGCACGATAGTGCCGACCGGCTTGCCGGTAAGCTGCATATCTTCGAATGGAGACCACCCGGCGCGCGATGCAAGCCAATCCCTGGTTAATGTCCAACGAAGCTTCAGATCGACGATCGTGAGATCTGCGTCATAGCCGACCGCGATGCGGCCCTTGTTAAGGAGACCGAAGACACGTTCAGGGCCGCTGGAGGTGAGGTCGATGAAGCGCTCCATCGTTAGTCGGCCATGGGCAATATGATCCAGCATGACGGGGACCATCGTCTGGACACCGGGCATGCCGGATGGGGACGCAGGATAGGCCTGCGCCTTTTCCTCGAGAGTGTGCGGTGCATGGTCCGATCCCAGTACATCCGGCACGCCCTGACGGACCCAGTGCCACAGTCCGTCCCTGTGCGCTGAGGAACGAATTGGCGGGTTCATCTGCGCATGGGTACCGATCCGTGGATACGCATCTTCGGCCGCGAGCGTCAGGTGTTGCGGGTTGACCTCGCAGGTCGCGATATCGCGGTGCGCAGACAAAAATGCCATTTCGGCAGGCGTCGTAACATGGGTGATGTGTATGCGGCGCCCGGCTTCCCGCGCGAGCCGGACGATCCGGCGAGTGGCCAGCATCGCACATTCGTCGTCGCGCCAAATGGGATGTGACGACGGGTCGTTCTCGACCCGGAGGCCGGCCCGTTGTTGCAGGCGCGTCTCATCTTCGGCGTGGACGGCGACAGGACGCGAGCCATGTGCGAGCACGCGCGTGAATTCGCGATCGTCGGCATCGAGCAGATCGCCTGTGGATGTGCCCATGAACAGTTTTACGCCAGCGGCTCCGGGTAGCCTTTCCAGCTCTGCGAGATCTTCGATATTGCGGGTCGTCGCCCCGATGTAAAAAGCATGGTCGCACCAGGCCCGGCCGTGGGCGAGATGAAGTTTCTGGGCTAGCGCGTCGGCAGAATCGGTCGTCGGCTTGTTCGGCATTTCGAACACAGTTGTCACACCGCCCAGTACGGCGGCGCGACTACCGGATTCGATATCCTCCTTGTGCTCCAGACCCGGCTCCCGGAAATAGACGTGGCTGTCTATGATGCCCGGCAGAATGTGGAGGCCGACACAGTCGATGGTCTCTTGAGCGTCGCCGTCCACGCCCAGCCCGGCGATCTTTCCATCGCGAATGCCAATCGAAGTGTCCAGCGGCCCGGACGGAGTCCATACCGTCGCATTGGCCATCATGAGGTCGAAATTCTGGGTCATGACTATATTCCGGCGCCAGATGCCGTGATCGGGGGCGAGGCCGAGCCCCGCGGTTACAAGGGGTGTCAGTCGGATAGTGCGGGATCATGGCGGGCGAACCATCCGAGAACAGCATTGGCTTTCGCGGCGGACTGGCTAGGCCGGGCGCTCAGATTGTGTCCGCCATCCGGCACAGCGATTAAGGCTGTGGGCACACCTTTATAGAGCAGAGCCTGATAAAATTGCTCAGCTTCGGATTTTGGTGTGACTTCATCAAGATCGCCCACGACCAACATTGTCGGGGTCACGACATTGTCGATGAGAGAGAGGGGCGAGCGCGTCCAATAGGCCTGAAAATTCTCCCACGGCCGCCCGGTAAAGACGCGATGCACCACGATATGTTGCTGCGAAGTAAGTGCTTGGCTCAGCCAGTTCACAACGGGTTTCTGCGCGACCGCCGCACAGAACCGATCCGTCTTTCCAACGATCCATGCGGTCATGGTTCCGCCGGCCGAACCCCCGGTCACAAACATTCGCTGAGGATCAACGAAGCCGGTCGATACCGCCGCATCCACGGCAGTCATCAGATCATCATAGTCCGGGCCAGGGTAGTTCAGGGAGATGGCATTGGCGAAGTCGAAGCCCTGCGTCGTCGACCCGCGTGGATTGGCATAGAGAACCACATAGCCAGCGCTGGCGTAGATCTGGAAATCGGTGGAGAACATCGGCCCGTAGCTGGCAAAGGGACCTCCATGGATGTCGAGGATCAGGGGCCATTTGCGGCTTTCATCGAAGTCGGGCGGCAGCACCAGCCACGCATCGACAGTGGCGCCGTCGCCGGCGCGGACATCGAGAACCCGCCGAGTGGCGAGATGTTTTGAAGCGAGTTGCCATTCGCTGAGGTGGGTCAGCTTGGTTGCCTTACCATCCTCCTGGATCGCCACGTCGGGAGTTCGGTTTTCCGAAGCCTGGAGGAAGGCGATTTTACCGTCTGGCGCAATCGAAAATTGTGGTGACACCGCGTAGGGGACGTCGAGCCAAAAGCCGGCCAGGTCGGTCGCCACCTCATGTGTCTCCCCGTCGAGACCGAAATATCCCAACTTGATTACGCCATGATCGACGTACGTCGCATAGACCCCGGAGCCGTCGGCATCCCAGCGCGGATTTTCGAGGCTGCGGTCGAGCGGCGAGATATCATGGACGGCTCCGCCGTCCGCCTGCATTACGAATATGCGGTTGGTCTTATATTCATGCTCGCGCGAGTCGTAACCACTGAACGCAATGAGCGTGCCGTCGGGCGAGTAAGAGGGGGCGGTGCATGGGCCGTTGATTGTCGTCAGCTGCGTCGCCCCGAGATCCGCCAGGGCAAGACGGTAAATGTGCGAGGGTCGCGGCGCCGGGGATAAAACTTGGTCGCGGAACGCCGAGAAGATCAATGAACTTGCGTCGGGCGACCACGCGAGTGGTCCGTCGTCATCACAGTCGCCGAAGGTGACCTGCCGTAATTCCCGCGTCCGAATATCCACCAGGAAGAGATGATCACGCCCGACAGGTTTGTTGCCCACGCCGTCGACGCGATATTCTACTCTCGTGGTCACATGAAGTGGACGGGACCATTCGGCATTGGCCGGCTTCTCAAGCTGTCGCCCCATGCCTTCTTCGGGTTCTGCGACCGACATAATGAACGCGAGGCGCGTGCCGTCAGGGGACCAGCGCAGGTGGCGAGGGCGCCTCGGGACGCTCGCCAGTACCGTCGTCTCTCCGCGCTCGGTATCATATATATGGATGGCCGGCCGACGATCGTCGTCGGCGGCCACGAAAGTCAGCTTCAGCCCATCGGGGGACCAGCGCGGTTCAGAAACGTCGACCGATACGGGAATATCGCTTTCTATCCCAGTTCGTACATCGACAAGCCGGAGCGCCCCTTCGGTGCGATCTGTTGTCGCGCTGTTGGTACGGCATACATAGGCCACGCTCGTGCCATCGGGTCGAATTTGTGGATCGCTCGCATAGGCAAGTTCCAAGACATCCTCGGCCTGAAAAAATTTGGTTGGCAGTTTCGGTATGGCAGTCACGGCAAACTCCCGATGGGCGCAAATCTCGACCGAGTCGACTGTCGCCGATGGCGGTAACTTATGAGCGGCGACTCGTTCAGCATCACTGTTTCATTTATAATCTATAATTACAATCCTTCCCCGGCGATGCCGGCGCTCGCGCCCTCCTGGAGCTTTGCCGCAGAAGGGCGGGAAGCGTGCCTTTAGACGGTGATCGATCGGCGGCTGCAAAAAAATTGTCCTATCTCAGTATATTGGTGAAAATCCGCTGCGGCAGGCGCGCTGTTGATGGCGGTGCAGCCGTGGCGCGCGCGCACCGCAAAACTGGGGACGCGGCAAAAATATCTTGACATCATAATCAATGCGCGCCGATGCATATCATAATTCGTAATTACAAAATCGGTAGCAGCCGAACCGTTTCGCAGGAAGATAGGAGAGCAATTAACTGGCACCAGAAGGGGGAAAAGATATGACGAAGTTTAAAGACGGCATCAGCGGCCTTGCGTTTCTTGCCTATGGGGCCGCTAGCTTTGCCTGCGTGACCCCCGCGTTCGCGGCCGATTCCGAAGGCGGGTCTGGCGAGATTGTCGTGACAGCACAAAAACGTACCCAGTTGCTTCAGGACGTTCCCGCGGCGGTCAGTATCGTCGGTAGCGAGAACTTGGACCGGCTTCGCATCACGCAGCTCACTGATCTTACTGGTCATGTGCCAGGTCTCCAGCTAGTGTCGGCGGGTAGCCCGGGTCAGTCCGGCATCGCTATTCGGGGCGTCTCACCGCTTGGAGCGGCAGGCGGTTCACCGGTTGCAACCTACATCGACGAAACGCCGATCGGTGGCAGCAATGGTTATGCCGGCGCCAACAATTTCGCTCTCGATCTCCTTCCCTACGATCTTGTTCGGGTCGAGGTCCTACGTGGACCCCAGGGGACCCTATATGGCGCCAACGCGCTTGGCGGTTTGCTTAAATATGTGCTGACGACGCCAAAGCTCAATGACACAGAAATACGTGGCGGCGCCGATCTTTTCGGCATGTCCGGCACGGGGAAATTGGGCGGCAGCATCCGCGCCGCTTTCAACGGGGCACTTTTGCCTGGAAAGCTCGGCCTGATCGCTAGCTATGGCTATCAGAAGACGCCCGGATACATCGATAATTTCCAGACTGACGAGAATAACGTGAACGGCGCCCGGCAGGAAAGTGCTCGTCTCGCTTTGCTGTGGAAACTATCGGACGCAGTGTCGGTGCGGTTGAACGGGCTGTACCAACGAGTCAATTCCGATGGCAACGCTTCGGTCGCGCTCGACACTTCATTGAAACCGATCGATGGCGCCTATGGCGACAACGTGTATACCGATCAACCCTTCAAGAAGAAAATTTACTATACATCAGCGACCGTGGACGCGGACCTCGGGTGGGCCGCTCTCACCTCGGCATCGAGCTACTCGAAGACTTCAAGCCGACAGATACTCGATCAGTCCAGGCAATATGGACCGCTCTTCCCTTTATTCGGCGTCCCGCCGGGCATAACGGACTATATCTGGACGTTGCGGCAGAAGAAGCTCACACAGGAAGTGCGGCTTGCCTCTCCGGCCAGCTCGAAACTCGAATGGTTGGTTGGCGCGTTCTACGCGTTCGAAGACACCTACAATCGGCAGGTGAATACTGCCACGTCGTTCGCAGGCGTACCAATCCCCGCAGTAGATCCCATCGGCTACCAGCTTCTTCCGACGAAATATTATGAATATGCAGCTTTTGCCAACGCTGGTTATGAGATTCTGCCGAACCTGAAGATTCAGGGCGGGGTGCGCTTTGCCCACAACCATCAGAAATTCAAGAATGTGAGCACCGGCATCTTTTATGGTGACAGCAATACGCAGAGCACATCATCGGAATCAGTGTGGACATATCGTATTGGGCCTCAGTTCAAGCTCAGCAAGGATGTGATGCTGTATGGCTCCGTCTCGACGGGCTATCAGGCGGGCGGTCCCAATTTCGCTCCCGCATCAGTGGCGGGACCCTATAAATCGAGCACGGTTACAAATTACGAACTGGGCGTGAAGGCGCAGACGCCGGATCGGCGCGCCACCCTCAATGTCGCCGTGTTCAATATTGACTGGAAGGACATCCTCGTCCTTGGTATTACCAATCTGGGGCAATATTATTACTCAAATGGTGGAGCGGCGCGTAGCCGCGGAATTGAAGCCGAGGCAGCGGTCGTGCCGCTGGAGGGGCTGTCGCTTTCAGCTAACATGACCTATACGAACGCCATTCTTAAATCCGACGTCCCATCGGTCGGCGGCCTGAGCGGAGACCGTCTTCCCTATACGCCGAAACTCGGGATAGCGGGGCAAGTCGATTATGAGTTCGAATTGGCGCCCACTGTCACGTCGCATCTCGGCGCGGCATTTCGCTACCAGGGGACGCGATACTCTGCGGTCAATCATGCCTCCAATTCTTTCCCCGTGCGCAAGTATACGATCTTCGACCTGAACGGGGAGGTGACCTTCAGCAATTACACTGTCAGGCTGTTTGTCAAGAACCTGACCGACAAGAAGGCGTACAACTCCTATACCGTGCAAACCAACGCCTTGACCGGCGTTAATGACCAGATCGAGGCGACGTTGGTGCAGCCGCGAACGATCGGGCTGGCCATTGACTTCAAACTGTAAAAAGCATGCCGAACCCCGCCTGATACTTCGGTCAGGCGGGAGGCTGCGGCCGCCTGCTCAAGCAGTTCGACGAGCCAAGGCTGTTGTATTGATCGATAATTTAGTGAAGGCGTCGCGAATGGATCGCATATTGGTGGTCGGTGCGGGATCGACCGGCGGCTATTTCGGCGCCCATCTGGCCAAAGCTGGACGGGATGTGACCTTTCTGGTGAGGCCGCGGCGCAAGCAGCAGATCGAACGCGGCGGCTTGGTTATCAACGGTCGTGGCGGTACGTTCACCGTCCAACCGAAGATGGTACAGGTTGGAGAAGCGGAAGAGTTTTTCGATGTGGTGATAGTCGCGGTGAAGGGGCAGAGCCTGCCCGGAGTCATCGTTGAAATCGCGCCCTATGTCGGCCCCGATACCCTGATACTGCCGCTTCTCAACGGCATGCGGCATTATGATCTTCTAGAACATGCTTTTGGTAAGGAACGGCTGCTCGGTTGTGTCTGCAAGATCGGTGCGGTGGTGCGCGCCGATGGCAGTATCGACCAACTGAGTGATCAGCACGAGCTGGCATATGGTGAGCTTGACGGTACGCGAAGCGGAAGGCTTGATAAGTTGCACGCGCGGATTGTGGATGCAGGCTTCACCGCGAGGGTCAGCGCCAATATCGTCAGCGAGATTTGGATGAAATGGTGCATGATCGCAACGATCGGCGCCGTTACCTGTACGATGAGAGCTCCCGTTGGCGCGGTCGCGTCGACCCCTGAAGGTAGCCTTTTCTCCCAGGCGGTCCTCCGAGAGGTCTGCGCCGTGGTGTCCGCGGTAGGGACAGCGCTTCCGAGCTCGTTTGTTGACGACTTGGCGGCAAGGCTCGGCGATACCCGCTCAGCGCAGGTGTCTTCTCTTTACCGCGACCTGATCGAAAACATACCGACCGAATATGAAACAGTGATCGGTGACTTGTGCGATCGCGCGCTCGCAGCTGGGATCGCCACCCCTTTGCTCGGTGCCGCGCGGGCGCATCTTGCGACATATGAGCATATTCTCGCAACCCGCTCGACTGGTTCGCAGCAGTGATGGCACCGGCCATCAGGAGTCGTGCCGATATGCGGCCGTCTTCCGGGCGTTCGTCCGAAAGGGATGCCGGTCTGGGCGAAATGGCATTGTTGTGCATCGACATGCAGGAATCGCAGATCTTCGGCCTTGCCGATCGCGCGCGGCGGGTGGGACTGGAGGATGTCGCGGATCGCTATGCCCACGAGGTTCGGAAAGTCATCGACAATCTGGCGACACTCCAGGCCAGATGCCGACAAGCAGGGCTGCCTGTCATCCACCTGAAAACGATGTCCTATACCGACGATGGCCGTGATGGGTCGCCACTTTTTCGCCTATATGGCGCCCCCGAGGAGGGATCGACGCAACCCGGCTCGTACAACTCGCCGATCATTGCCGAAGTTGGTCCTGTCGAAGGCGAGACAGTGGTCGGCAAAATCTGCTCGGGTGCGTTTAACGGATCCGAACTCGATCTGATCCTTCGCAGGATGGGTATCGGATCACTTCTGGTCTGCGGGTTGGTCACGGCGAGTTGCGTCGAGAACACCGTGCGGGGCGCATCTGACCGAGGTTATAACGTCCTGGTTGTCGAGGACGGCTGTACCGACTGGACCGAGGCCAATCATCGCCATTCGATTGCGGTCATGGGCAAGTGGTTTGCGACGATCACTACGACATCGGACGCGGCGGCGCTGATCGCCGAACACAGCGTGCCATGATGGTCGGGCCGGATCTCGCACGGATATGGCGCGCACAACCGCTACCGCCGATTTTGCAGCCTCATACGGCGCTGCTGGTCATTGATGGCGACCAGCTCGGGGCGATCGATCACATTCCGCCCAGCTATGGACTAGATGTGGAGGAAGATCGGATCGCATTTGCCGTGCGTTGCGACGCGGCGGTCGACGTGCTTCAGAAAATCGTCGTCGCCTGTCGGTCGGCCGGTATCATGATTGTCGACAGTAGGTCGTCGGATGGACGGCAAGATGCCGATATCAGGGTCATGGGTGACGTATCGCCCGATCTCAGGCTTGTGCGTTCCGGGGCGAGTTTTTTCGCGAGCGAGCTCGGAGATCAGATTCTTCGCAACGTTGGCATCGACACACTTTTCGTTGCCGGATTGCATTCCGACGGCGCTGTCGCCTCGACGGTGCGCGACGCGGCAGACCGTGGCTATCGGACGGTCGTGATAGCCGATGCATGCGTGGCGACGTCCGAGGACCTGCACGACCATAGTTTGAGCATGTTGCGCTTGTGGTATGCCCACATCAGCGTTTCCGTCGATCTTCTCGCTGCTCTCGCCGTAGCCAAGCCGTCCGCAGCCTGAAATGCTGCGATATGTGGCCCGGCTCGACCCACTGATTTTCGGTCTCGTGATCGCGGTAGCGATCGCGTCGGTCTATCCGGCCACGGGGCGTGGGTTCACGGTAGTCGACGCCGCTTCGAAGCTGGCCATCAGCCTGCTGTTCTTTCTGCACGGCGCGAAATTATCGCGCGATGCCGTGATCTCCGGAATTGTCGACTGGCGGCTTCACGGCATCGTCCTGATCGCGTCTTATGTCATGCTTCCGATCTTCGGGGTCACCTTGGCGCATCTCTTTGCCGGTTACGTCGATCCGACATTGTTGACCGGGTTGATATTCCTGGCGATCCTGCCATCCACCGTACAATCCTCCATTGCCTTCACTGCGATCGCCGGAGGACGTGTTCCTGCGGCGATCTGCGCGGCGACGCTGTCCAATCTGAGCGGCGTCTTCCTTACGCCGCTGCTGGCTACCTTGCTGATCAACACGCAGACCGGCGTGACGATCGCGCCCGGAGCCGGCCAGGTGATCTTGATCCAGGTCCTGATGCCGTTTGCGATCGGCCAGATGTTCAGGCCGCTCATTCGCCGCCATATCGAGAACCAACGCCGGTTGATTGCGATCATCGATCGCTTGTCGATCCTGCTTGTGGTGTTCGCCGCGTTCAGTGAGGCGGTGAACCACGGCCTGTGGAAAACGCTGGGAGCTCCGGATCTCGCCAAGATCGTGATGATAGCGGCGCTGTTCCTGATGCTCGCAATCGGCGGCACATACACGGCCGGTCGGTTCCTGCGCCTCCCGAGGGAGAGCCGGATCGTGTTACTCTTTTGCGGCTCCAAGAAGAGCCTGATGTCGGGAGTTCCGATTGCTGCCGCCCTTTTTCCGGCAAAGGCTATAGGATCGATTATCCTTCCGGTGATGATCTATCATCAGTTGCAGATCTTCCTCTGCGCGATAATCGCCGCCGAGTATCAGCGCCGGGGCCGAGAAAATTCCGAGATTACGCGATCATGACGGCAAATAGGGCTACGTCGATCGGGCACGCCCAGTCGGTGCCCGCGCCGCCTAGCCCCTTGCCTTCAGCGCAGCGATGACAGCTTTTCCCGTCTCTGCCGCATGTCTCTTCAACGCGCTGCTGAGCTTCCTGCCGTCGCGTGCTTTGGCCGCTTCCAGGATCTCGACATGCTCGTCATAGGATGCGCTCCGGCGTTCCGCACTAAGATTTGCTGTAATGCGGGCGCGACGGATCCGATGAGAAAAATTCTCATGCATCGCGATCAGTTGGTCATTGCGCGTGCACTGGAGAATGAGATTGTGGATAGCCTGGCTGGTGTCGAAATATTCGCGCTCACGCAGCTGTTTCAGGCTCTGGCCCAGCTTTGCTTGAAGCTTTTCTAGTGTCCGTAGTTCGACGTCGCTGATCTTCTTCGCTGCTAGCGTTCCGACCATAGCCTCAAAGCCCTCCAGTATCTCAAACAAATTGGCGGCTTCTTCAATCGTGACTTTGGTAACCGTGGCGCCGCGGTTGGGCGAAAGCTCGACCCAATGGTCATAAGCTAAAACCTTCAGAGCTTCCCGCAGTGGCGTCTTGGACACTCCCAGTCGCTGGCAAAGCTCGGCTTCCTTGATAGGCGTTCCCTCGGCCAGCACCCCCGTGAGAATCATTTCGCGCAACACCGGCACAATTTCCAGATGCATGCTGGGGCGCGGTTCCAGTGCGAAATCCATACTCACGTTATTTGTCCGGGATGCTCGCACCGCACCTTTTGTGGCCACCATCGCTGCTCCGTCCTTATCGGTATTCGTAATCGGTAATCCGAAATACACATCTGCAAGGGTGTTGCCTACCGTTTAAGGCAGCCCGCCGCAGTGCCGGCTCGATTATCGCGATGATGGGAAGCCACGCGCCATTCGTTGCCGTTTGGGACCTGGCGCGTCGGTTCAATGGATCAACATACCGCCATTAACATCGATAACCGCTCCGGTGATGAAGCACGAATGGTCGGACGCGAGGAACAGCGCCGCGCCGGCAACGTCGCGGGGTGTACCAAACCGGTTCAGCGGGATTGTCGTGAGCAGCTGCTCCTTGGCGTCCGCGCTATAGGCATCAGCGTTCATATTGGTCATGATGATGCCAGGGGTTATGCTGTTGGCCCGAATGCCACGGGCGCCGAACTCACGCGCTATGCTCTTCGTCAGGGAAACCACGCCGCCCTTTGAGGCGGCATAATGCGGACCGCCGAGCAGTCCGCCGCCGCGCTGCGCTGCGATTGATGCGATCGTTACAACACTACCGCCGTCGCGCATCGCGGCGATGGCGGCCTGCGACATGAGCAGAGTGCCTCGGAGATTTACCCCAATGACCGAATCGAAATCTTGTTCGGTAATGTCGATAAGTTTGCGCGCCTGGACCACGCCCGCGTTGTTGACCAGCGCGTCGATCGGACCCCAGGCCCGCGTGACGGCCGCGACGATTTCCTTGCACCGTTCCTTATCGCAAATGCTTCCGCTGAAGCCGAGTGCTGCATCCGGCCGCTGGGCCACTTCCTGCAGCAATTTTGTGGCGTGATCGACTTTCCCTTGGTCGAGGTCGATAATGGCCACGCGGGCGCCATGTTCGACGAACAAGCGGGCCACCGCGAAACCGATTCCCACCGGATCGGCTGCGCCGGTAATGATGGCGGTCTTATTCTCGAGCATCGCTGACCTCTCGATTTCTTTCGATTCCGACGAGTCATAGCATGGTCCGTGGCCTTTTCCACCTGTAACTCATAATTACGAATTACTTGCACCCGCCGGAAACTGTCGCATAAGGGGCAAGAGCGATGGCTTGCGCTGTGCGAGCTTGTCGATGCGGCGCGGGGGCGAGCGATGAACGTGTTAAAGTCAGATCGATTCCCCTCTAGCGACCGTGCCGAAAGCCTTGCCGTTAGCGTGGCCGGGTTGGTGTTCACCAGCGGGCTCGGCATTCAAGACGGTGATGACGCCCTCGACGAGCTGGTCGTAGACATCCGGCACGTCCTCGCCGCGATGGCAAGTAGTCCCGGCAAGGTGGCGAAGTGCAAGATCACCGTCGATCAATGGTCGGCACTTGAGGAGTGGGACACCGTCCACGGTGCCCTGTTTGGGCCCAATCTGCCCGCGCGTGCATGCGTCGGCGGTAAAACCCGCGACCGGATGCGGCTAAGTGTCGAGATCATCGCGAGTTGCGGTGCCGAGCCGGTCCCAATCGGACCATCGACCGCGGCTCTGCAGCCGGCATTCGGTAGCCGGATCGGTGATCTTTTTTTTACCAACGGCTTTTTCTGCGAAGGATGCGAATGTGGAGCCGATCTCGCGGGGCAATCGGCTACGGTGCTGGCCAAGATCAAAGAGGCGATCGCTGCCGACGGCAGTACCTTTTCAGAGGTGCTCAAGGTCAATGGCACCCCCGTGAACTGGCACTCTTTCAGCGATTATAATGGGGCGTACAAACAGTTTTTCCACGAACCTTATGCGGGACGGGCGTCTATCCAGGGGGAGCTCCCAAATCCCGACGCGCTGATCGGCGTTGAGATCGTCTCTTCCCGTCATCCTGAGCGAATTACGGTGGAATCCGAAGTCGCCGGTCCTTGGCACGATCGCACCGAACTTCGCGCGGACACGGTCTATCTCGACGATTTGCATCCGTTGAAAGGCCCCCATTCCCATGGCGTGCGTGCCGGACAAATCATCTTCGCCGCCGGTGCCTGCCCGTTCGACGCGGCGGACAGGTTGGACGCACCGGGAAGTTTGGCCGCCCAGATCCATCGGACGATCGACAATCTCGACAAGATTTTGGGGGCGATGGGCTCGAGCTTGGACGATGTCGTGAAGACCAACGTAACGCTCTCCGATATACGATTTCTGGACGCGTTCGACGATATATATCGAGAGTATTTCCCTGCACCCTATCCCGCCCGCCAGATAGTCGCGACCGGGCTCGCGCAGCCGCGCATGCTTGTCGAGATAGAGGCGATCGCGGTGCTCGGCGCGCGTCGAGACGGTATTGCTCTGGTCGGAGCCGGCAGATGAACCGCGTTGGCGAAGACGCGACGAATAGGGCTTCAGCGCGATGATGAATGGCCCCCCCCCCAACGCAGACCGGTGGATGCTGGTCGAAGAGCTGGAGCATTTGGCGACCGGGGCCTGGATCTTAGGAACCGGCGGCGGCGGCGATCCCTACCATGCACTACTGGAGTTGAAGGAGCTCTATCGGCTGGGTCACAGGATAAGGATCGTCGACCCCTTGGGTTTGCCCGATGATGCCCTGATCGCTTGCGTTGGCCAGATGAACGCTCCGCTGGTGGTTCAGGAGCGCTTGAACGACGGCGTGATCATGGCTGAAACGGTTCGAATGATGGAGCGTTATATCGGCCAGTCGTTCGACGGCATCATGCTGTGGGAAATTGGCGGAGCGAATTGCCTCCAGCCCTTTCTGGCTGCCGCACATCTGAACTTGCCGGTCGTAGATTGCGATGCGATGGGCCGGGCATTCCCCCAGGCCGACATGACGACCTTCGCGATCTGCGGCTTGAAGCCGCATCCGTGGACGATGGCCGACATCCGGGGGAATTCGATCATCTTCACCGAGGCGGTCGACTGGGCTTGGATGGAGCGGATGACGCGGCGTGCATGCGCGGTTTTCGGATCGTCGGCGGCCACGTGCAAGGCGCCTCGCTCGGGACATGAAGCCAAGACGGCAACGGTCCTGCACACGGTCACCAAGGCGCTGTCACTCGGCGCGGCGGTCCAGGAAGCTCGAGACCGCCATGACGATGTGGTGAAGGCGGTCATTGATCGAGAAGGCGGCTTGCTGCTGTTCAAAGGCAAGGTTGCCGATGTCGAGCGCCGCGCCACCGAAGCGCATCTGCGTGGTCATCTCATCATCGAGGGACTGGATCGATTTTCCGGCAGTCGATTCGAGCTCGATTTTCAGAATGAATTTTCAGTCGGCTGGCTCGATGGAGAACTGAGCGTCACCGTCCCCGACCTGATCTGCGTGCTCGACACACTTTCCGGCGAAGCGCTGGGAACCGAAACCATTCGCTTCGGACAGCGCGTGTCGGTCATTGTGTTGCCCGCGCCGGCTATCCTCCTCAGTGAAGCTGGATTGCGCCACGTCGGCCCTCGCGCCTTTGGCTATGACCTCGACTTCAAATCGGTGTTCGCTGCATGACTCAACGTATAGGCATCGATGTCGGAGGCACGAATACCGACGCTGTTCTGATCGCGGGAAATGATATTGTCGCGCGGATAAAGACGCCGACCACCCGCGACATCACGTCCGGCGTCCTCGCGGCGATGAACGCTCTCGTACAGAACAGGACGACAGCGCAAAACATTTCGGCCGTGATGATCGGGACGACACATTTCGTCAACGCGGTGGTTCAGAGGGACGGCTTGTCGCCTGTTGCGGCCATGAGGATCGCCCTGCCCGCGGCGGCGCAGGTCCGTCCCTTCGCCGACTGGCCCGAGGATCTTCGCCGCCATGTCGAAGGCCCCGTGTTCCAGATCAGAGGCGGGCATGAAGTCGATGGAAGCCCGATCGTTCCGCTGGACCATGAGGCCATCGCTCAAGCTGCAAGGGCTATCCGCGCCTCGGGGATAAGCGCGGTCGGCGTCACCGCCGCATTTTCCCCGCTGACGGCAGCTGCAGAGATCGAAGCGGAACGAATTATTCGCGACATTGCGCCGGAGGTTCTGGTGACATGCTCGCATCGACTGGGCCGGATCGGTCTGCTCGCGCGCGAGAATGTGACGCTACTCAATGCGAGTCTCCAGGATCTCGCTCGTCGAACGATCGAGGGATTCCAGCAAGCGCGCTTGGCCAGCGGGATCGCTGCCCCGCTCTTCATTACTCAAAACGACGGTACGATGGTCAGGGCCGAGCACGCCACGGCGTACCCCGTGCTCTGTTTCGGATCTGGTCCCACTAACAGCCTCCGTGGCGCAGCTTTTTTATCTGGTTTGAAGGATGCGATGGTCAACGATGTTGGTGGCACCACCTCGGATATCGGGACGCTGGCCAGCGGATTTCCGCGTGAAGCAAACAATGTTGTCTATGTTGGGGGCGTCCGCACGTTGTTCAGAATGCCAGATACCTTCTCGGTGGGTCTGGGAGGCGGCACTATAGTGGACCAAGCCAATCCGAGGAACATTGGACCGAAGAGCGTCGGATTCCGCCTGGCCTCCGAAGCGCTGGTCTTCGGGGGTAATACACTGACATGTTCAGATATAGCTGTGGCCGCGGGGTTGACCGACATGGGCGACCCATCGCGTGTCTCGCATCTATCCGCGCAATTCGTGAAGGACGCGCTGCATCGTATTCATGAAATCGGTATCGATGCGGTCAATCACATGAAAACCAGCTTCGAGGATGTCCCCTTGATCGCAGTGGGCGGGGCAGCGTTCCTCGTACCGGATGAGATTCCCGGCATCTCAAACGTCGTCCGCGTAGCGGAACCAGGGGTGGCGAACGCCGTGGGTGCTGCGATGGCGCAGGTCAGCGGCGAAATCGACCACATCTTTCAGGATGTTTCGCGCGATGACGCACTGGCTACCGCCCGGTCCCTGGCGGATGCCAAGGCCCGTGAGGCCGGCGCGGAGCCCGATTCCATCGAGGTGATCGAACTCGAAGACCTCCCAATAGCCTATATGCGAGGGAACGCCCTGAGGGTCAGAATCCGGGTGGCCGGGAGAATGGCGCAAGAAAATCTGATGCAGGGAGCGATCGAATGACGAACCGAGCACATGCGATCGATGCCGCGGTGGCTGTGATTGATCGGGGCGAATTCCGGGCTGAGTTGGCCCGCCTCGTGAGTATCCCCACCGAGAGTCAGAAACCCGATCGCGCGCCAGAGCTCTATCGGTACCTGGACGACGTCTTGAGAAAGCGGTTCGAAGAGCTTGGGTTCGAATGCAAGTTGTTCCCCAATCCGTGCAGCGGCCCGCCCTTCCTGGTCGCGCAGCGCTTCGAAGACGCTGATTTCATCACTGTCCTGGGATATGGACATGCCGACGTCATCCGAGGGCTGGAGGGCTCGTGGCAACGCGACCGATCACCATGGCAGCTCGAGGCGGATGGCGACCGATTATATGGTCGGGGGACAGCGGACAATAAAGGGCAGTTGACCGTCAATCTCGCAGCTCTCCAGAACGTCATTGAACAGCGCGGCGGCAAGCTTGGATGGAACGTGAAATTCCTTGTCGAAGCAGGCGAGGAGCTCGGTTCGCCAGGACTACACGAGTTCTGCCTCGCGCAGCGTGAGTTGCTGGCCGCTGACGTGCTGATCGCCTCGGACGGGCCGAGATTGGCGGCCGACGCACCAACAGTTTTTCTAGGATCGCGCGGGGCCGTCAATTTCACGTTGCGGGTAGAGCCACGCCCGGCGGCGCATCATTCCGGAAATTGGGGCGGCCTTTTGTCCAATCCGGCCATCACGCTATCCCATGCCATCGCGCATCTCGTGGAGCAGAGCGGCCGTATCGCTTTGCCCGAACTGCGACCGACACATATTCCCGGCGACGTGCGCGATGCGTTGTCGCGCTGCGTAGTGAGCGAAGATGGCGATGGTCCGCCAATCGACCATGACTGGGGCGAGCCGGGCCTGACACCTGCCGAGAAGCTCTATGGATGGAACAGTCTGGAGGTTTTGGCACTTAGCTCGGGGACGCCGGCGGCGCCCATTAGCGCCATTCCGGGCAAGGCGGTCGCGACCTGCCAGCTGCGCTTCGTGGTCGGTACGGACATCGAAGCGGTCGTGCCGGCCATCCGCCGATCGCTTGCGGCCGCCGGTTTAACCTCGGTCATCGTCGAACGAACCGCGGATAAGCCGTTCGTGGCCACCCGCGTGCCACTCGACAGTCCGTGGGTTGAATTTGCCTCTCGTTCCATTGAAAGCACGTTAGGGCATCAGCCCGTCATCTTGCCAAATCTGGGAGGCTCGCTGCCGAACGACGCATTTGCCGAGATATTGGCGATGCCTACGCTATGGATTCCGCATTCCTATCCGAATTGCGCCCAGCACGCACCTGACGAGCACATGCTGGAGTCGATCGCGCGTGAAGGCCTGGCGATGATGGCCGGCATATACTGGGACCTCGGTGATCCCGGCAGGGTCGGCCGCTA
>CBFRWL010000007.1:0-20877 GCA_965727025.1 uncultured Sphingomonas sp. | reverse complement strand
CGGGTCGGGTTCAGCCCCACATTCCTGATCGTGACCTCCGATCCGGGCACCAGCAACGCAGCCACCACCGGGAATGCCGCCGAGGAAGGATCGCCGGGCACAACGATGTCCAGCGGCGCGAGTTCGGCCTCGCCGTGGATGGAGATGATGCTGTCCTCGCCATCCTGTTCAACGTCCAGCCTGGCGCCGAAGCCGCGCAGCATTCGCTCGCTATGGTCGCGGGTCGGGATGCGCTCGATCACGCGCGTGATGCCGGGCGTATTCAGGCCGGCGAGCAGTACTGCCGATTTCACCTGGGCCGATGCCACCGGCAGCCGATAGGTGATCGGCACCGCCGGGCAAAGCCCGCGCATCGTCAGCGGCAGGCGATCGCCGGGACTTGCGGTGAAGTCGGCGCCCATTTGCGAAAGCGGCGCGATCACCCGCGCCATCGGGCGGCGCGACAGCGAGGCATCGCCAATCAGCGTCGCAGTTATCGGATGGCTGGCGATCAGCCCCATCAGCAGGCGGGTCGATGTCCCCGAATTTCCCATGTCGAGCGCCTGTTCGGGCTGAAGCAGGCCGCCGACGCCCACGCCGTTGACGCGCCACGATCCGTCGTCATGTCGTATAATGTCGGCGCCCATTGCCCGCATTGCGCCGGCGGTGGCCAACACATCCTCCCCCTCGAGCAGTCCGCTGATCCGGCTTTCGCCGACCGCCAGCGCCGAGAGCATGAGCGCGCGGTGCGATATGGATTTGTCGCCAGGCACGGTAACGACGCCCATAAGCGCTTTGGCGGCGCGAAAGGCGCAGGGGTGGGGGAGGGCGCTTTGCATTGCGCGCGGCTTTTGACAGCGGCGTCCTGCTATGGCAAGGCGCGCCGCACTTTGGGTCGGCGGCGCTGGCCCGCCATCATTATCTTTAGGAATCGGAGCGTTTACGGTCATGGTGAAGCCTGAATGGGGCACCAAGCGGACTTGCCCCAAATGCGGCACCCGCTTTTACGATCTTGGCAAGGAAGACCCGGTCACTTGCGTCGAATGCGGGGTTTCCTGGGAACCGGATCCGATCCTCAAATCGAAGCAGCCGCTCCCGTTTGATACGCCGAAGCCGGAAGTCGAGTTGCAGAAGAAGGACGAGGATCTCGCCGAAGAGGATCTGGACATCGATGAGGATGTCGAGACCAATCCCGATGACGATGTCGATCTCGGCGGCGACGATGATATCGGCGTCGATACCGGTGGCGACGAGGACGATCAGTAATCGTCAATCTTTTTAGGTTAATCGACTGCTTGCAGCGGAGCGCCGCCTGACCTAAAGGCGGCGCGTCGGCTATCGGATCCCACCCGATAGCGCGAAAGGGACGGGGCCGTAGCTCAGCTGGGAGAGCGTCGCAATGGCATTGCGAAGGTCAGGGGTTCGATCCCCCTCGGCTCCACCATTCGCCCATTTCACTTAAACCGCTGGTACCGATGCCTGACAAAGCGCAAGCGGTGTCAGTGGTGCATTTCCATTGACATATCGTCGCCCGCAGCCAGCGTCTTTGCATCGGCATCGATGGTGGCACCGCTCTGAAATGTGAAGTGGAGTGGAATGCTGGTGCCCGGCTTCACCGCAGGATCGATCCCGAACACCATGGCATGATTGCCGCCCGGCTTGAACGCAAGCTGCCCACCGGCTGGGACATCGGCGCCAGCGAGAGGTTTCATGCTCATCATGCCGCCTTGCATCATGCTTTCATGAAGCTCGATGCGGGCGGCCTTGGAGCTTGAGACCGCGGTCAGACGATCCGGGGTTTTTCCGCCATGGATGATGAAATAGGCGGCTGCCGGGCGGCTTTCGATCGGGGCGAGCCGGATGACGGCGTCGGTTATGCTCAGCGTCTCGGACGGCGCTTTCGCGCTTTCCTGCTGCTTGCAGGCCACAAGCGAGACAAGCAGTGCGAGGGCGGAGATCGTTCGGCGCATGATACCTACCTTTTCCGCGCGCATTAACTGCATCGCCGTCTTGCAGCAACCGAAACGACCCCTATATCGCGCCGGTAAGTTGCAACCCTGCTGAATCGATGCTCGCCTCTCTTCTTGGGGGCATCGGGCGGGAGGGAACGGGGATAGGAAGGTTCAGATTATGGCTAAGGTTATCGGTATCGACCTCGGCACCACCAACAGCTGCGTCGCCGTCATGGAAGGCAGCAAGCCGAAGGTGATCGAGAATGCGGAAGGCGCGCGCACCACGCCTTCGATCGTTGCGTTCACCAAGGACGGCGAACGCCTCGTAGGCCAGCCGGCGAAGCGCCAGGCGGTTACCAATCCGGACAACACCGTTTTTGCGGTGAAGCGCTTGATCGGTCGCCGCTTCGATGATCCGATGACGCAGAAGGATATGGAGCTTGTTCCCTACACGATCTCCAAAGGCCCCAATGGCGATGCCTGGGTGAAGGCTGGCGGCGAAGATTATTCGCCTTCGCAGATCTCGGCCTTCATCCTTCAGAAGATGAAGGAAACCGCCGAAAGCTATCTCGGTGAGACCGTTTCGCAGGCGGTCATCACTGTCCCGGCCTATTTCAACGATGCGCAGCGTCAGGCAACCAAGGATGCGGGCAAGATCGCGGGTCTTGAAGTGCTCCGCATCATCAACGAACCGACCGCGGCCGCGCTCGCTTATGGCCTCGAGAAGCAGGACGGCAAGACGATCGCCGTCTACGATCTTGGCGGCGGCACCTTCGATATTTCGATCCTCGAAATCGGTGACGGCGTGTTCGAGGTTAAATCGACCAACGGCGACACCTTCCTCGGCGGCGAGGATTTCGACGCCAAGGTGGTCGAATATCTGGCTGATGAGTTCAAGAAGGCGGAGGGTATCGATCTTCGCAACGACCGGCTCGCGCTGCAGCGTCTTAAAGAGGCTGCTGAAAAGGCGAAGATCGAACTTTCGTCCGCGCAGACCACCGAGGTCAACCTGCCGTTCATCACCGCCGACCAGAACGGTCCGAAGCACCTCGTCAAGACGATCACGCGCGCTGATCTTGAGCGTTTGGTGGACCAGTTGATCCAGCGTACGCTGGAGCCCTGCCGCAAGGCGTTGGCCGATGCCGGCCACAAGGCGGCAGACATTGCGGAAGTCGTGCTTGTGGGCGGCATGACCCGCATGCCCAAGGTGCGCGAAGTCGTGAAGAGCTTCTTCGGCAAGGAGCCGCATACCGGCGTCAATCCCGACGAGGTCGTTGCGATGGGTGCCGCCATCCAGGCGGGCGTGCTTCAGGGCGACGTCAAGGATGTGCTGCTGCTTGACGTCACTCCGCTCTCGCTGGGCATCGAGACCCTGGGCGGCGTGTTCACCCGCATGATCGATCGCAACACGACGATCCCGACCAAGAAGTCGCAGACCTACTCGACCGCGGAAGACAATCAGAATGCGGTCACCATCCGCGTTTTCCAGGGTGAGCGCGAAATGGCCGCAGACAATAAGCTGCTCGGCCAGTTCGACTTGATCGGCATCCCGCCAGCCCCGCGCGGTGTGCCGCAGATCGAAGTCACGTTCGACATTGACGCCAACGGCATTGTGAACGTTTCGGCCAAGGACAAAGGCACCGGCAAGGAGCAGCAGATCAAGATCCAGGCTTCGGGCGGTCTCTCGGATGCCGATATCGATCAGATGGTCAAGGACGCCGAGAAGTTCGCCGAGGAGGATAAGAAGCGGCGTGCCTCGGCTGAAGCCAAGAACAATGCCGAAAGCCTTGTTCACACGACCGAGCGCCAGCTCCAGGAGCATGGCGACAAGGTTGATGCCGGGCTCAAGTCGGAAATCGAAAGCGCGATTGCCGCCGCCAAATCCGCGGTGGAAAGCGGCGATGCCGATCAGATGACGGAGAAGGCACAAGCGCTCGCCCAGGTCGCGATGAAGCTCGGCCAAGCCATTTATGAGAAAGAGCAGGCGACTGGCGCGGCCGGTGCCGGAGCGGCGCAGGGCGCTGAGGGCGGCAGCGGCGGCGACGATGTCGTCGATGCCGAATTCTCCGAAGTGGACGACAACAAGGCGTAATCATGTTTGCACATCGTCGTTCCGGCGATCGCTGGTCTCTTGCTTTCGCGCTGCGGCGGGAAAGCGTCGAGATCGCGGCTTTCGTTGGGACGGCGGTCGTGTATTGTACGCGCTCGGGGGGCTGAATGAGCGTCGACGTCGATTATTATGAATTGCTGGGGGTCGAACGTACCGCCGACGACAAGGCGATCAAGTCCTCATTCCGTCGGCTTGCGATGGAATGCCATCCCGACCGCAATCCGGGCTGCAAGGACTCCGAAGCGAAGTTCAAGGCGATCAACGAAGCCTATGACTGTCTGAAAGATCCGCAGAAGCGGGCAGCCTATGACCGCTTCGGCAAGGCCGCTTTCCAGAACGGCGGCTTTGGTCAGAGCTCCCAGGGTTTCGACGGGTTCTCCGACATCTTCGAAAATATCTTCGGCGAGTTCATGGGGGGCGGTCGCGGTGGCGGCCGCCAGCGCGTCCAACGCGGCGCCGACCTGCGCTACGATCTCGAAATCTCGCTGGAGGAAGCCTATTCCGGCAAGGAGGCGACGATCACGTTCGATGTCGCGGTAATCTGCGACACATGTGAAGGGGCAGGGGCGAAGCCCGGCACTGGCGCCAAGGGCTGTTCCACCTGTGCCGGGCACGGTAAGGTTCGTGCGCAACAAGGTTTTTTCGTCGTCGAACGCACATGCCCCGCCTGTCACGGCCGCGGCGAGGTGATCAGCGACCCCTGTCCCTCATGCCGAGGCGAAGGCAGGATAGACCGCGAACGCTCGCTCAACGTCAAGGTACCTCCCGGAGTTGACGACGGTACGCGCATCCGCGTTTCGAACGAAGGCGAAGCTGGCGCGCGGGGCGCGCCGCCGGGAGATCTGTACATCTTCGTGCATGTCCGTCGGCATCCTCAATTTCAGCGTGAAGGGACAACCTTGTTCGCGCGCGCGCCGATCAGTTTCGCCACGGCGGCGTTGGGTGGCGCGATTCAGGTGCCCGGCATCGACGCTTCCCCGATCGAGATCAAAATTCCGGCGGGCCTGCAATCCGGCACCCAGCTACGGCAGCGAGGCGCGGGCATGCCTGTGCTGAATGGGCGGGGGCATGGCGATCTTGTGGTTCAGATCGATGTGGAAACGCCGACGAAGCTGAACGGGCGTCAACGTGAGCTCCTCGAGGAGCTGCAAGCCATGGAAATGGGCGACAAGTCTTCGGCCGGCGAAGGCTTTTTCGGAAAGCTCAAGGATATCTGGAACAGCTAGGCGGTTCCATTGAGATGCCGCTTCCGCCCGCGCCGGGATCCGGCGAACGGGCGGAACGTACCTGACGTCAGAAGGTCAGAAGAACTCCAACGACCAGGAACTGGGCGGCCACTGCGACGAGCATGTTGGTCGCTTGTTCGAACGCCTGCATGATCTTACTCCTTGCGCACTTATTGTGCAGTGCACATATGTCTACTGATGCAGTTGAACGCAATTCCAAACCTGTTCAACGTGATTGCAGATTTTGCATGTGTGCAATAAATCACGTAAAAACAATGATATAGTCGAGATTCGGGAGATCTGCTGGGGAACCTTTTTGCCCTCATGCGCAGAAATTTCTGCTGCGTTGCAAAAAGCTTCACCGCTCCGAATCAAATGAGGCGGGACAGTTCCTCTGCAATCATACCGGCCGCATAAGGCTTGCGCAGGACGGGTATGTCGGCAAATTGGTCCGGCAGGCGCGCCTGCTCGCCATAGCCACTCGCGAACAGGAACGGGATAGAGCGCTCTGCGAGTTCATCGGCAATCGGAAGGCTCGTCTGGTCGCCGAGATTGATGTCGAGGATTGCCGCATCGATGGCATTGCGTTCGATTTCTTCTTTTGCCGCTCGCACGCCGGCGGCCGTGACCACGCGATCCGCGCCGAGTCCTATCAGTACGTCCTCTGCGTCCATGGCGACGATCAGACTGTCTTCCACCAGCAATACGGTCTTGCCCGTCAGCGGGCGAGGATGGTGCGAGGTCGATATGGGCTCGAGCGCGCTCGCTTGCTCGGCTCCGAGCCGCGTGACATGCTTGGCCGGGATGCAGAAATGAGCGGCGAGCCCTGATGGATGGTAATGAACATCGGCGCTGCCATTGAGATCGAAGGGTATGGACCGTGTGATGATGGTGGTGCCGAATCCCTGGCGTGTCGGCGGCGCAACTTCCGGTCCGTTGCGTTCCTTCCAATCGATCAGGAGGTCGTCGTCCATATCGAGACGCCATTCGACCAAAACCTCGCCGTCGGCGGACAGCGCCCCATATTTGGCGCTGTTGGTCATCAGCTCGTGGAACACCAAAGCAAGTGTGGAAAAGGCATGGGCGCTAAGCCCTGTTTCAGGGCCGCTGAGGTGCACCCGCTTGGCCTTGTCGCCGAGATAGGCGGCGCTTTCGGTTTCGATCAAGGCTCTTAGCGAACTCGAATCCCTGTCTTCTTCGGTGACCTGATCATGCGCGCGCGCGAGCGCGTGAATACGGGTATCGACCTCACGGATGAAATCGGCAACGCTGCCGGAGCGGTTGGATTGCCTGATCACCCCACGGATCAGGCTCAGGATATTGCGCACGCGGTGGTTGAGTTCGGCGATCAGCAGCTGCTGGCGCTCGCTGGCGAGCTGGCGCTCGGCATTGACCTGGTGCGACATCCTCAGCACCACTTCGATCAGGGTCGCACGTAAGGTTTCGGCAACCCGTATTTCGGCGGCATTGAAAGGAAGAGCGGAACCACGCACCAGTTCGGACCAGGCTTCGAAGCTCTTGCGCGGCGTGAGGCGCGGACCGTTGGGTCCGAACGTCACCAGCTTGCGCGGATCGCCGCCCCAGCGGACGGCGCGGACAATTTCCTGACGGAACAGGATCACATAGTCACGCGGCGCGCGGGAAATGGGAATGGCGAGCATGCCTGCCGCCGTTTCCGCATAATGCGACGCTTCGGGCTCCAGCGAAGTGATGCGGTCGATCGCAAGCAGATCAACGGACGCGCGCGCGGTCAGTCGACGGACGAGCTTGCGGATATCCTCCGCGGGCGGCGTGAGCCCACTCGTGGCGATATTGCCCTCAATACAGACCGCGATGCCATCGGACTTGATCGCCTTGCCGATTTCCTCGCCCAGCAGGTCGGCATCTTCGATGAGTGAGGAATCGCCGGCAAGCGAACCGAGCAGGCGATCCGAAATATCGCGTGCAGAGCGAAGATATTCGCTGGTCGCCAGCCGTTCGCGGCTCTCGAGCTTGAGCGCAAACATCTGGCCGAATAGCTCGCATACCGAACGTCGTTCAAGCGACGGGAGGCGCGGCGTATAATGGTGGCAAGCGAACAGCCCCCAAAGTTTTCCGTCCACCACGATCGAAATCGACAGCGACGCGCCGACTCCCATGTTCGTCAGATATTCGAGATGAATGGGAGAGACGGAGCGCAAAATGGACAAGGAAAGGTCGAGCGGATGGCCGCGCTGATCCTGCTCGGGAACGATTGGAACGGGTACCGCAGCAACGTCTGCGATCACTCGGAAAATATTGCGCACATAGAGCGCACGCGCCTGCGCGGGAATATCCGAGGCAGGATAGTGGAGGCCAAGAAAGCTACCGATCCCGCTCCGCGCTGCTTCGGCGACGACTTCGCCCGACCCCGTTTGATCGAAGCGATAAACCATCACCCGATCGAATCCGGTGAGTGCACGCACCTGCCGGGCGCCCTCGCGGAAAAAAGCTTCGATACCTTCGGCTTGGTTCAGCCGAGCCATCATCGCGCGGATCGTCCCGGTGGCATCGCCTTGGGGCTCCGTCGAGGCTGGCTCGGCTTCGATCACGATCAGCCGTTCGGAGATGTGGATCGCAACGTCGAAGCAATCGCCGGACTCGGTAAGCGGCTGCCCGAGCAGCCGTTCGACCGCGTCATCGCCGCGCAAAAGCGCCATACGGTTGCGGATCGCGTGCACCGCTTCCGCGGTGAAGACCTCGACCAGCGGAGTACCGACAAGCTGATCCGGTGAATGTCCGATAAAGCTCGCGCTATTTGCAGAGGCGCGCGCGATCACCCATTCGGGAGAGACGGCGAGCAAGAAGCCAAAGGGCTGAATCGCGCCGAGGATATGGATCGGCTCCTGGTCGCAATTGTTCAGATCGACCGGAATTTGGGGAGCGCTCACGCCAAACTGACTTTCTCATGGCCGGCGGCTTGTTCGAACAGAAGGAAAGCCTCACGGGCGGCTGTCACGGCGCGCTGCCGATCATCGGCCAGCACAAGCCTTCGATCGAGCAGATCGAGCAATTTGCGCCAGGCGCCGCTGGCGGCAGCATGGCTCAGAAAGGATCGCGGCGCATCTGCCGGCACGAGCCGGCTTAGCATCTGGCCGCCCAGCCGGGAGCCTTCGAGTACGTAAAGCGTGCCCCAAGCCTCGGCCGGCTCCCGGATTTCGCGTGGCGAGAGCGGTTGGGGCACATCGATATCCATTGCGTGAAGATCGGCGATCAGGGCCGGTCCGCGCCTGCGCGCCGACCAGTCGCCAAGGAGGGCAACAGCCTCGGTCGCTTCAATCGCAGCTTCGAGCGGAAGAAAGGCTTTCGCCTGAGCTTCGAGGAACAGGCGATATCCGCCGCGCGTAGCCAGATCGAATCCGCGGAATGCCGCATCGACCTGCGCATGGTTCTCCGCAGTCGCTTCACGCAGAAGGCGATGCGTGGCGTTCATCCAAAAACGCGCGCGAAGATCGTGTCGACATGCTTGAAATGATAATCGAGGTCGAACTTTTCCTCGAGATCGGCGGGAGACAACGCGGCCCTCACCTCGGGATCGGCCTTGAGCAGATCGAGGAGGGAAAGCTGGCCATCCGATTCCCAAACCTTCATCGCGTTCCGTTGAACCAGGCGATAAGCATCCTCGCGACTGACTCCCGCTTGCGTTAGCGCAAGAAGGACCCGCTGAGAGTGCACTAGTCCACCCATCTTGTTCAAATTTTTCAACATGCGGTCGGGATATATAACGAGTTTATCGATCACCCCGGCGAGCCGGTTCAGGGCGAAATCCAGCGTGATGGTGGCGTCCGGGCCGATGTAGCGCTCTACCGAACTGTGGCTGATGTCCCGTTCGTGCCACAGCGCGACATTTTCCAGCGCCGGCGTGACGTAGCCGCGCACCATCCGCGCCAGCCCGGTGAGATTTTCCGTCAACACCGGGTTGCGCTTATGTGGCATCGCCGAGGATCCCTTCTGCCCCGGCGAAAAATATTCTTCCGCTTCCAGCACCTCGGTACGCTGGAGGTGCCGAATCTCGGTAGCGAGCCGTTCGATCGAGGAAGCGATCACGCCCAGCGTCGCAAAAAACATTGCATGACGATCGCGCGGGATCACCTGAGTCGACACCGGTTCGATCGAAAGGCCCATTTTCTCAGCGACATGCGCTTCGACTTTCGGATCGATATTGGCGAAGCTGCCTACTGCGCCCGATATCGCGCAGGTAGCAATGTCGCTGCGTGCCGCTACGAGGCGCTCGCGATTGCGCGAGAACTCCGCATAGGCTTGGGCAAGCTTCACGCCGAAGGTGAGCGGTTCGGCATGGATGCCATGGCTGCGGCCAATCGTGGGTGTATATTTGTGCTCAAAGGCGCGTGTCCGAATGACGCCGAGCAACCGATCGATGTCCGCGAGCAACATGTCAGAAGCACGCGCAAGTTGCACCGCAAGGCACGTGTCGAGGACGTCGGAGCTCGTCATTCCCTGGTGCATGAAGCGTGCTTGATCGCCGACATGTTCCGCGACCCAGGTCAGGAATGCGATCACGTCATGCTTTGTAACGGCTTCGATCGCGTCGATTGCGGCGACATCGATTTCCGGATTGGTGGCCCACCAGCTCCACAGGGCTTCGGCCGCCGATTTCGGAACTACTCCCAGCTCGGCCAGCGCATCGGTGGCATGAGCTTCGATCTCAAACCAGATGCGAAATTTGCTTTGGGGCTCCCAAATGGCGGACATTTCAGGCCGGGAGTAACGCGGGACCATGCCTTTTCCTTGAGTGAATGCGGGGAAGAGGAGGGGGTAGCAGAGCACCGACCTGCCTTCAATGGACGCGCAGGTCGCTCGATCCGTCGTGTCGCGGGCTCGTTTCATGGCGTCCGCATGTTCAGTCGGCAACGTGGCGTGTTCGGGCGACGTTTGTCTTCCGCGCCCGAATATATCGGGAGTTATAGGAGGATTTCTGATGAAACTTCACATGCTCATGGCTGGTGCGGCCGCGCTTGCGTTGGCGACAGGCGCGATCGCTCAGGGCGCTGCTGCGCCCGCTGCCCCCGATGCCACCGCCAGCGGCACAGCTGCCGGAGCGGTAACCGCGCCGGACACGTCGGCTGCGCCCAGCAGCGCCACGTCGACGCCGACAACTGCAACGGGAACTGAAAACAATACCGGCTCAACCGCAGCAACGACCGATACGACAGGTGCTCCGACGGCGGCCAACCCCAATATGAGCGGAACTGCCACCGCGGCCACGCCCGATGCAAGCGGCGCGGCGACCGCAGCGACCGCTCCCGCAGGCGACGCCGCGGCGACTACCCCGGGAGCAGCGTCCACCGCGCCGCAGAATGCCATGAATGCTCCGGCACCAGACCCGGCGAAAGCCCAGGCAGCCGATCAGATGATCGCGCAGAACTGGAGCAAATATGACAAGCAGAATACCGGTCAGCTTACCCCGCTGGCTTTCGGCAACTGGGTCATGGCGGCCCAAGGCAACGATATGAGCAGCCGGGTAGAGCAGACGCGCCACAGCCGGGCCTCAAATCTGCCGGCGACGAAGGTCTTGAACGCGACCGCCGCAGAATTCTCGAAAGCGGATACCAATAAGGATCATATGGTATCGCAGGATGAGTTGCGCGCCTATCTGGCCGGTTGAGCGTTCATACGTCAGGGAAGAGGCTGCCTTTAGCGGCCTCTTCTTTCAGAGCAATCCCATTGAGCGCAGGCTGCTGTGGCTGTGGCGCCCGATGACGATATGATCATGAACGATCACGCCCAGCGGCTTTCCGGCTGAGGCGATTTGGCGGGTTAGCTCAATATCCTGTTTGCTAGGCGCTGGGTCGCCGCTTGGATGATTGTGCACGAGGATGAGTGCTGCAGAGCCGAGATCGAGCGCGCGGCGGATTACCTCTCGTACATAGACCGCGGCTTGATCGATCGAGCCCTCGCTGACCAGTTCGTCGCGAATCAGGACATTCTTGCCGTTCAGATGGAGCACCCGCACCCGCTCCACGTCCCGATGCTCCATATCAGCGTGCAGATAATCGAGCACCGCCTGCCACCCGCTTAGTACCGGGCGATTGATGATCTCGGATTTCAGCATGCGCAACGCGCTGGCCTCGGCGATCTTGATCGCCGCCGCAGCGCGCTCGCTTAACCCGTAGCGCAGCAGAGCCTCTCCGTCTGCCGCCAACAAGGGACCGATGCCGCCGAAATCGCGAATGAGAGCCTTTGCCTGCGGTTTCGTATCGATCCGCGGAATCACCAAGCTGAGCAGAAATTCGACAAGCTCATGGTCAAGAAGTGCGTCCGGGCCTTGGTCAAGCAGTCGCTGCCGCAATCGTCCCCGGTGGCCGCTGGCGCTGGTGCCGTCGTCGTTCATCGGATTCGTTTAAAAGAGGAGTCATATGCTTTGAAGCTCAAAACGTACCGAACGGCCGAGCCTTGAACTCTTGCCGATTAACGGCTTTGACGTGGAAGGTGACGCTGATGGAGGATAGGGCTCATCTCGACTGATCAGTTAGAGGTGCCGGAACGCAGGTGGAGCTGGCGCCTGAGCGCGTTGCTGGTTCTGCTGACCCTGGTGCTTGTCGGGTCGGCTTTGCTCTGGTCGGCACGCAAGCCAATTGCTCGCGGCTATATCGACAGACTGCTGGCCAAGCGCGGCGTTCCTGCACATTACCAAATTACGCGTTTCGGTTTTCGGACCCAGCAGCTCGAGCATGTCGTGATTGGCGATCCCGCCAATCCCGACCTGACAGCAGATTGGGTTGAGATCGGCTTCGGACTATCCGGCGTGTCGCCTTCCTTGCGCACCATCCGAGCGAAGGGCGTCCGGGTCCGGGGTCGGCTGGTGGACGGAAGGCTCTCCTATGGCGAGCTCGATCGTCTTTTGCCGAAGCCTTCGAACGCACCCTTTTCGCTGCCGGACCTCGATGTCGCGCTATCGGACGTTCGGATGCGGCTCGAAACGCAGGCGGGGGATGTCGGCCTCGCCTTCGCGGGCAAGGGCAATCTCGCGGACGGCTTTATCGGTAGCTTGGCCATGGTGGCCGACCGTCTCACCTATGCTGGCTGCGATGTGGCGGGGCCATCTGCGGTGCTCCATATCGCCGTATCCGATCGTCAGCCGTCAGTGGACGGGCCGGTAAATGTTACACGCCTCTCTTGCGCTGGCTCCGCGGTGGTTGGCTTGCGGAGCGCCATCGACGTTTCGTTCAATCCTACTCTCGACCGCTGGCGCGGTGGAGGCGTGTTCGCGAGCGGCGCGCTTTCGTCGGGCGGTTATGGCGCGGCTTCGATGCGGGGACGGATGAGCGTGAAGGGTGACGCCCGCAACAGCGACGCGCAAGCGTCGTTCATGCTCGATCGGCTGCGGCTGGGCGACATCGCGTCAGCCTTGCCTGACGCCGCAGCTACACCCGTGGGTCCAGTGGTGATGGCACTTCGCCGCGCGATTGACGACGCGTCGAAGCACATCAATGTGGATGCCTCGATCCATTGGGCGTCTTCGGGATCGAATCGCACGATCAGCATCGCACCGGTTTCGGTCAATTCCGCCAGCGGAGCCCATTTCAGTCTGGAAGCAAGCGGGGAGCACGGCCTGGTATGGCGGTGGCCGGAAAACCGGATTGTCGCCGATGGCAAGCTTTCGATTTCCGATGGCGGCTTTCCCGACGCCATCCTGCGATTCGGCCTGAACGAACGCGGGTTCAGCGGAAAATTGTGGATGAGCCCCTATGAGGTCGAAGGCGGACGCATTGCGATCGATCGGCTCGATATCGACCGCGGATTGATCAGAACGCAGCTCACGCTCGACGGTGCTGTCGCCGATGGGCATGTCAAAGGCCTGAACCTGCCGATAGAGGCCCGGGTCGATTCACGCGGCACAGTGGTGAACCCACGCTGTTTCTCGCTGAACTTCATGGCGCTTGAGATCGCCGGCACCCGCTTGGGGCCAACCAGGCTGCCGATTTGCCCGCTCGGCGGCGCCATTTACGTGCGCCCGGCTGGTCATATCCCCCAGGGCGGAGCGATGCTTGCTCAGCCGGTGCTGCGCGGTACGATCGGTGCTTCACCGCTGCTATTGTCGGCGCGTCGCGCAAGCGTGCGGGTGGGGCAGCCCGGCTTCGACGTCGATGGGTTGGTGGCGCGCATCGGCTCCGGCAGTGATCCGACCCGCCTTGATGTAGAGCATCTCGTCGGTGAGACACGGGCGGGGGGACTGGCCGGCACGCTCAAGGGCGCGACGGGCAAAATTGCTGCGGTTCCATTGCTGATATCGAAGGGTGAAGGACGCTGGAGCTTCCGCGACCGTGTGTTGAAGCTGCAGGGAGGGCTGGCGCTCGACGATGCCGCGCCCGATCCGCGCTTTCGCCAGCTCGTCAGCAAGGATGTTGATCTTGGGTTGAGCAACGGCGTGATCAAGGGAACCGCCACGCTTTTGCATCCGCGAACGGGCAGGGCAGTCACTCGCGTCAGCCTCAAGCACGATCTTGCGCAAGGCGCAGGCGACGCACGGCTCGACGTTGCCGGTCTCACCCTCGCGGCGGATCTCCAGCCGGAAATGCTGACGCGGCTCACGCTCGGCGTGGTTGCCGATGCCCGCGGAACTGTGTCCGGAAGCGGAAATATCCGCTGGAATCGCAACGGCGTCAGCAGTTCGGGAGATTTTGCTACCAAAAAAATGGATTTTTCCGCGGCCTTCGGGCCAGTGACGGGCCTCGCGGGCAACATTCATTTTTCCGATCTGCTGGGCTTGCAGACGCCACCGGGGCAGGCGGTCACGCTCGCTTCGGTCAATCCGGGCGTCAGCGTCGAAAACGGTACAATTCACTATCAGCTCCTGCCCAACCAGATCGTGCGGATCGAGGATGGCCGTTGGCCCTTTTCGGGCGGGGACCTGCTGCTTGAGCCCACCCAGCTCGACTTTGGCCAGCCCAATGAACGGCATCTGACCTTTCGGGTCTCGGGAATGGATGCTGCCCTGTTTGTCCAGCAGTTCGAGTTCAAGAACATCGCCGTCACCGGCATCTTCGACGGAACGCTGCCAATGATCTTCGACGCGAAAGGCGGCAGGATCGAGGGTGGGCGTCTGGTGGTGCGCAACAGTGGCGGCACGCTGGCTTATGTCGGCGAGATCAGCAATGAGAAGCTCGGCCGTTTCGGCGGAATGGCGTTCGACGCGCTGAAGTCGGTTCGCTATTCCAATCTCGCGATCGAACTCAACGGCTCGCTCGATGGCGAGATCATCAGCCGCGTGATTTTCAGCGGCACCAACGAGGCTCCCGTCGCGGCCAAAAAGGGTCTGCTCGGCGGATTGGTTGGGCTGCCGTTCAAGTTCAATATCACCATCAAGGCGCCGTTCCGTTCGTTGGTCAACTCGGCACAGTCGATAAATGACCCACGCGGCCTTATCCAAGATACGCTGGAGCAGCGTCGTGCCGCGCAAACCGTACCCAAACCCGTTCAGCCTCAGGAAAGCGAAAAAGTGCGATGAAGCATGCGATGTTGACGATGAGCCGCGCTAATGCGAGGCAGTCTCCCATGGTGAGGGGGCTCTTCTTGGTAGCGACGATGGCGCTCGCCGGGTGCGTGCAGGTGCAGGCGCCCGAAAAGCCGATCGAAATCAATCTGAACGTCAATATCCGTCAGGAGGTGGTGGTCAGCCTTCGCGACGACGTCAAGAATCTCGACCAGCAATATCCGGGAGTGTTCTGATGAAGAGCCGTTCGAAGATTGCCGCCAGCCTGGGGCTCGTCGCGGCGGTCGCGCTGGCAGGCGTCGCGGTCGCGCAGGAAGCGCCAGCGGTAGCGCAGGCGCGCGCTGCGGGAATCGTGGGCGAGCAGATCGACGGCTATCTTGGCTTTGCGAAATCGCCGTCGCCGGACGTGAAGTCCGCCGTCGACGCGATCAATATCAAGCGCCGCGCGATTTATACGGACATTGCCGCCAAGCAGAAGGCCACCGTTCAGGAAGTCGCCACCGCGCGTGGCTGCGAACAGCTAGCCACGCGGGTGAAGACCGGAGAGGCCTACAGCATCAATGGGAGTTGGGCGGTTAAGGGCGCCGGCCCGATCGCGCTGCCGGCGGTGTGCGGCTGATCCCTCGCGATTTTCGCCAAGTCGCGTCGGCTTCTGCACCGCACCATCCGGTTGACTCGCCAGCCACCCCCTCCTAAGGGGACCTCGCCTTGGCGGGATCGCTCGCAGGCATGATCGTGCGGGCATCCTTATGGAGGGGAACCGTACGGCATGAACGCAAATGATCCCGGGCAGGACCCGACCGGTGCAGAAGATGCGCGGCTGACGTCGCTCGAAGAGCGGCTGAAGGTGGCGCATCAAGCCGAGCAGGTCAGAACCGGCAAGGCGCGCAAGAAGTCCGACAAGGGATATTCCCAGGGCAATCGCGTGCTGGCGGAGCTGATCGCGGGGATTGCCGGTGGTGCCTTGATCGGCTGGCTGATTGATCGCTGGCTGGACAGCTCGCCCGTGGCCCTGTTGGTGTCGATGTTCCTCGGGATCGCCGTCGCCTTCCGGAACATCATACGAATTTCGAATGAGCGCCCGGAGTAATCCGGACGCCTTTTGGCGCAGCTAGGGGGTTTCTAAAGGGTGGCCGGCAAAATCGATCCGATGCACCAGTTCATGGTGGAGCCGCTGTTCGGGACCGAGCATTGGGCCATTGGCGGCTATAATGTCGCCTTCACCAACAGCGCGCTGTTCATGGTCGTTACGCTGGTGCTGCTGTGGATCTTCATGCTTGGCGGCATGAAGGGCGATCTCGTTCCCGGCCGCTGGCAGGCTGCGGTGGAGGGCTTCACCGGCTTCGTCTCCAACATGATGGATACGAATATCGGGCCGAAGGGCAAGGCGTTCACGCCCTATGTCTTCTCGCTCTTCATGTTCATCCTGGTCGCCAATATGGTCGGTATGGTCCCCTTGGGCGTGATCCCCGGCCTGCATGCATTCACCGTTACCAGCCATCTCACCATTACCGGTGTGCTGGCGATCGTCAGTTTCTCGATTGTGCTGATAGTGGGTTTCCTGAGGCACGGCTTTCATTTCTTCTCCCTGTTCGTGCCGCACGGCACGCCAGTGCCCATGATCCCGATGATCTTCGTGATCGAGCTCTTCTCTTTCATGATCCGTCCGTTCAGCCTCGGCCTCCGGCTTTTTGTGGCGATGACGGCCGGGCATATCCTGTTGAAGGTGCTCGCGGGCTTCGTGATCAACGGCTTCAATGCCGGGCCGGGCATCGCGCTCATCGTCAGCCTCCCCAGCTTCCTGCTGATGATCGGCATCAGCGTTCTGGAACTGCTGGTCTGCGCCATCCAGGCCTATGTGTTCGCGCTGCTGACGTCGCTTTACCTCAACGACGCGATCAATCTGCACTGAGTTTTTTGTTCGAAACCAACCAGGGAAAAGGAAATTATCATGGATCCAGCAGCAGCAAAGCTTCTCGGCGCGGGCCTCGCGGCGATCGGCGTCGGCATGGCCGCGCTCGGCGTGGGCAATGTCTTCGGTTCGTTCCTGCAGGGCGCTCTGCGCAATCCGGGTGCTGCCGACGGTCAGCAGGGCCGCCTCTTCATCGGCTTCGCGGCCGCCGAACTTCTCGGCCTGCTGGCCTTCGTCGTCGCGATGATCCTGCTCTTCGTCGCCTGACGCAAAGCGGATAACGGAGACAAGCGGCCATGCCTCAGATCGCCCAGATCGCCGAGACTTACGCTTCGCAGATCTTTTGGCTCTTCATCATCTTCAGCCTGATCTATTTCGGGATCGGGCGGGCGATGTTGCCGAAGGTCGAAGGCGTCGTCGAAGCCCGCGACAAGAAGATCGCGGACGATCTCGCTGAGGCTGGCCGTGCCCGGTCTTCCGCCGACGAAATAGAAAATGACTATCGCGCCCGCATTGCCGCCGCGCATGCGGATGCGCTGAAAGCTGCCCAGGCCGCCAAGGCTTCGGCTGCGGCCGATGCTGAAAAGCGGGTCAAGGCAGCTGACGAGGAACTCGGGCGCAAGACGGCAGATGCCGAGGCTCGGCTCAATGCGGCCAAGGCCGAGGCGCTTTCGGGCGTCGAGGCAGTCGCCGCCGAAGCCGCGCAGGACATCGTCGCCAGGATTTCAGGCGTCCAGGCCAGCCAGGATGCCGCTCTTGCCGCAGTAAAGGCTGCTCTCGCCAATGGCTGATACCGACATTCACCAGCCCGCAGAGGGTGCCCACGCCGAAGTTGGCCATGCCTCCGATCCCACCGCGCTGGGCTTCGATGCCACCGGCTGGGTCGCGATCGCGATGCTTGTCGTGATTGCGATCATGTTTTGGAAGAAGGTTCCTGCCGTCATCGGCGGTGCTCTCGACAAGAAGATTGCCGGCATTCGTGCTCAGCTTGACGAAGCGGCGAGCCTTCGCAAGGAAGCCGAGGCGATCAAGGCCGAATATCAGGCCAAGGCTGCGGCTGCCGCCAAGGAAGCCGAAGCGATCCTGGCGCATGCCAGGGACGAGGCCGATCAGATCGTCGCCAAGGCCAAGGACGACGCCTCCGCGCTGATCGAACGCCGCGGCCGAATGGCTGAGGATAAGATCGCTGCCGCAGAACGCGCCGCGATCGCCGAGGTGCGTGCCAAAGCCGCCGATGCGGCGACCACGGCCGCGGCAACTCTGATCGCCCAGAATAACGATTCCGCAGCCGACAAGGCGCTCATCGATCAGGCGATCTCAGGCATCGGCGTTGGCGCACGGCTGAACTAGTCACGCCGGGACCGGCCATTTCTTTCTTCGGAGTGGGGCGCAGTCCGCTCCAATGACCTGGGGATCCTTTCCCCACTTCAGCCACGCTTTCTGAGAACTGGATGAAAAGCGGCGGAGCCAGTGGCGTTGGACAGACCTAATCCCTAAATCCGGGAGGTGACCGACTCCACCTCCATCGATCGATTCAACGAAGAGCGCGCCACCTATGCCGTGCGGGGATCGGACAAGCCCGATCTCGAAACCGGCATCGCTGCGATCCGCAACGTGCTGAAGACATTGCCGTCCTCGCCCGGGGTCTACCGTATGCAGGATGCGCGCGGTGATGTTCTGTACGTTGGCAAGGCGCGCGCGCTGAAAAGCCGCGTTACCAACTACACCCAGCCCGCCCGCCTTTCGAAGCGTCTCCAACGCATGATCGCGCAGACGCGCAGCATGACGATCGTCACGACGCAGTCCAATGCCGAGGCGCTGCTGCTCGAAGCGCAGCTGATCAAGCGATTCCGGCCGCCCTATAATGTGCTGCTGCGCGACGATAAGAGCTTCCCCTTCATCCTGCTGCGCGCCGATCACGCCTTTCCGCGAGTTCAGCTTCATCGCGGCGCGCGCCGGATCAAGGGCGATTATTTCGGTCCCTTTGCGGGCGCGGGATCCGTGCGCAAGACGCTGAACGCGCTCCAGAAGCTGTTCCTGCTCCGAAGTTGCACCGACAGTTATTTCGCCAACCGCGACCGGCCGTGTCTGCTTTACCAGATTCGCCGATGCTCGGCGCCGTGCGTGGACCGCATTTCCAAGGGCGATTATGACGAACTGGTCGCCGACGCCAAGGCCTTCCTGACCGGCAAGTCGACCCAGGTACAGGCCAAATTGGGAAGCGCCATGCAGGCCGCTTCGGACGCGATGGATTTCGAACTGGCTGCGGTCTACCGTGATCGACTGCGCGCGCTCACCTTCATCCAAGGTAGCCAGGCCGTGAACGCCGAGGGGGTGGGCGACGCCGATATTTTCGCGCTTGCCTGCAAGGGCGGGCTGGTGGCGATCGAGGCTTTCTTCATTCGCGGCGGCCAGAACTGGGGGCATCGCAGCTTCTTTCCGAGCCATACCGCCGATGTGCCGGAAGCAGAGATCCTGTCCAGCTTCATGACCCAATTCTACGCCGAGGTACCGCCCGCGCGCCTGATTTTGGTCGATCGTTCACTGGATGACGAAGCGACGATGTGCGAGGCGCTGGCCGAGCAGGCGGGCCGCAAGGTGCAGATCAGGCAGCCCCAGCGCGGGCACCAGAAGCGGCTCATGGAACAGGCGCAACGCAACGCGGTCGAGGCGCTCGACCGCCGCCTCGCCGAATCGGCGACACAGAGCAAATTGCTGGCCGATCTTGCCGAGATCTTCGATCTGGAGAAGGCGCCGCAGCGCATCGAGGTGTATGACAATAGCCACATCATGGGTACCAACGCCGTTGGCGCAATGATCGTCGCTGGGCCGGAAGGCTTCCGCAAAAACGCCTACCGCAAGTTCAATATCAAAAACCCGGAAACCGAGCCGGGAGACGATTTCGCGATGATGCGCGAGGTGCTGGGACGGCGGTTCGCGCGCCTGGAGCGCGAAGACCCGGATCGCCAGTCGGGGGAATGGCCCGATCTGCTGCTGATCGATGGCGGCAAGGGCCAGGTAGCGGCGGTGTGTGAAACGCTTGAGGATATGGGCGTGCACGACGTACCCGTCATCGGCGTTTCCAAGGGGCCGGACCGCAATGCGGGGCGCGAGCATTTCCACACGCCCGATGGCCGTGAGATGACTCTTCCGCCGAATTCGCCGCTGCTCTTCCACATTCAGCGCCTGCGCGATGAAGCGCATCGCTTCGCCATCGGCGCGCATCGCACGAAGCGGGCGAAGAGCCTCACCACCAGTCCGCTCGATGAGGTGCCCGGGATCGGCCCGGCCCGCAAGCGCGCGCTTCTCATGCATTTCGGAACCGCGCGGGCCGTGCGGGAGGCGGCGCTGGCGGATATCGAAAAAGTCCCTGGGATTTCAAAGGCAACGGCGACGCTTGTTTACGATTATTTCCGGGCAAGCCATTAAGGGCCGCGCATGGCCACCAACGTTCTGCTGACCATTGATACCGAGCTTCTCTGGAGCCCGGATGTCACACGCCGGAGCTGGCACGAAGCGCTGGCGCGGTCGTTCGATCCGGCGAACGTTGGAATTCCCTATCAGCTCGCCAAGCTCGCCGAGCATCGGTTGGATGCCGTGTTCTTCGTCGATCCGATGCCTGCGCTCCATTTCGGGATCGAACCGGTCAAACGGATGGTTTCGCTCATTCTCGAAGCAGGCCAAAGCATCGAGCTTCATCTGCATCCGCAATGGTCCCGGCTGGTCGATGGAGATCCAACGACATCGTTCGAGCTGAACGGCTATCCGGAAGAGGAGCAGCGTGCTCTGATCGCGCAAGCGTGCGAACTGCTGATGGCGGCGGGCGCGCCCCGGCCGACGGCGTTCCGCGCCGGGAGTTATGCCGCGAACGACGCAACCCTGCGCGCCGCGGCCGCTCTCGGCTTTCGCTACGATTCGAGCCACAATGGTTCGCAGCATCCCTGGCCCAGCTCGATCGGATTGCCCGCCGACCAGATTACGCCGTTGCGGTATGAAAACATCATCGAGGTGCCGGTGACATTGATCCGCGACCGCACCGGTCTGCGCCATCTGCAGATTTGTGCAGTCTCGATGCGGGAGATGCGGGCGGCCCTGTACCATGCAACTCAGCGGGCGCATCCGGTGGTGAACATTGTCAGCCACAGCTTCGAGTTGGCTACCCGTAGCGGAAAGCACGTGAACCGCACGCACCGCCAGCGGTTCGACGATCTTTGCGCCTTCTTGGA
>CBFRWL010000006.1:0-21692 GCA_965727025.1 uncultured Sphingomonas sp. | reverse complement strand
GTGATGCTGCATCGTGCGATCTTCGGCTCCTATGAGCGATTCATCGGCATCCTGATCGAGCATTATGCGGGCAAACTGCCGCTATGGCTCGCGCCCGTGCAGGCGGTGGCGGCGACCATCGTATCGGACGCCGACGGCTATGCAGCCGAGGTGGTCCAGAAATTGCGCGCCGCCGGCATTCGCGCGGAGGCCGACCTGCGCAACGAGAAGATCAACTACAAGGTGCGCGAGCATTCCCTGGCCAAGGTGCCGCAGCTTTTGGTGATCGGCAAACGCGAGGCGGAGGAAGGCACCGTGGCCATCCGCACCCTCGGCCAGGAGGGACAGCGTGTCATGCCGCTCGATGAAGCGATCGCGTTGCTCGTGCGCGAAGGCACGCCGCCGGACCTCGCGCACTGAGCCTGTCCCGTTTCGGGATCGCTGAGCTACCACATGCGCTGCCCAGGCCGATCCGCCACGCCTATAGCGGTGGCGGTGGCATTGAGCTTTCATAAGGAAGTTCGGGATAGGTGCCCCGATTGACGCGTGCTGGTTGATGGGCGGGGTACGGCATGTTCAATTTCGACCTTCATCCGCTCGCGACATGGCGGATAAGCCTGCGTGCCGAGGTCCTGCAGCTTTTCGCCCCCGTGCTGCTGCTCTTGCTGCTCAGCGCGACTTATTATGCATGGGCGCATCGCCGATCGGCACATGGATGCTGGCGCAGGGTGCGCGAGTCCATTCTGCCTGCGCGTATCTTCAACCATCCCAGCGCCCGGATCGATGCGCTGATGCTCAGCCTATCCGTGGTGCTGTGGCAACCGCTGATCTCGGTGGCCATGTCGATATTTGTCGGCGTGAATGTCGGCGGGCTGCTGGACAGCCAGTTCGGCGAACACGCTCCCATCCTGCATTCGCCGGCCCTGATCTTCGCGGCCGAAGGGCTCGTGTCCTTGCTGAGCGTTCAATTCGCTTTCTATGCGATGCATCGCCTTTGCCATGCCAATCCGCTGATGTGGCGGATCCATCGCGTTCATCACTCGGCCGAAGCGCTCAATTTCATGACCGCGAGCCGCACGCACCCGCTCGAAATCCTGCTGTTCCAGATGCCCACGGCGATTTTGTCCGGCACCGCGCTCGGGCTGTTTCTCCACCTCGCGGGAACGCCGATCAGCCCGGCCCTGCCGGTGGCGCAGACGATCCTCGTCCTCGTGCGCGGGGTCGTGAACCTGATCCACCATTCTCATTTCGATCTGAGCTTCGGGATCTTCGATTATATTTTCGTGTCCGCGAGAACGCACCGCATCCACCACAGCATCGAAGCGGAACATGGCGACAAGAATTTCGGCGGCGTCCTCGCCATCTACGACTGGATGTTCGGAACTCTCTATATTCCGAAGACCCACGAGGTTTTCCGCGTCGGGCTCGACGATCATCATTTGGGCATCAACAATCCGCATCAGCGATTGCGCGATTGTTACCTCGATCCCCTCCTCTACGTTCGCGACGGGATCATGGCTCGGCTACGGACGCGAAAGACCGCCACTCCAGTCGAATAGCCGAGGCTAAGCCGTTCGTTCCGATATCTTGATGCGATTAAGTTCCCATCACCCGGGCGGAGACGTTCATACCCTCCGGGCTGATATCGATACGGTTGAACGATGGACGCGTCTTGCGCACGCGGGTCGATAATGTGCCGGCGCCGATCATGCGAACGCTGTGGCCGCCATAGCGCCAGACGCGATCGAACGGATCGTGAATATGGCCGCTGAGCACCATGTCCGCGCCTGCGGCCGCCAGCAGCTTCAGCGCGGCAGAGCCTCGCGCCGTGATCTCGCCGCGATCCCTGGTCACGGCAAACAGCGGATGATGGCACGTCACGATCGCCGCGATGTCCGGCGGGGTTTCGGCAAGCGCCGTCACAGCGGCGGCGAGCCCGCTGCGGCTGACCCGGCCCGATGCCCAATTGAGCCGCATCTGCGCCCGCGCCGTGGTCTTCAGCGGCACCAGCCGCGCGTCGGGCAGCGCGATCGGACGCTCGATCGCCCGCTCGACCCGCTTGAACCGGCGATAGGGTGTGAGCAGACGGCGAAGCGGGTTGAAATAGGGGAGATCGTGATTGCCCACTTCCAGCGTGATCGGCCGCTTGAGAGCGGCGAGCCAGGCCTTGGCAGCTTCGAACTCATGCGATCGCGCGCGCATGGTGAGATCGCCGGTCACGACGACCGCATCCGGCTGCTCGCGCGCCACCGCATCCGCGAACCAGGCCAGCGCCGTCTGATCCTCGCGCCCGAAATGGAGGTCGCTGACGTGGAACAGGACTGACATCAGCCGTCCGCTGCTGCTTCCGGCGGAGCCATGACCGTGAGCGCGGACGGCATGATGCTGAACCGGAGCGGCGACCGGAGACGCTGAACCTCGCCGTCGAGTGCGACATTGACATGGCCGGCATGCGCTTCGACCTTGAGCTCCCGGCCGGTTTCGCAGACCGCGAAATCGCTCTCGGGATCGGCCCGCCCTATCATCGTCCGCAAGGCGAAGAGAACCGAGCCGGCACGCGTGCGCGTCGTGACTGCAAAGATCGAAAGCTGGCCGTCGTTAAGCCCCGCCCGCTCGCCGATATGGCCAGCTTCCAGGCTATAGCTATTGTTGCCGACGAACAGCAGCGGCGTACGGATCGTGCGTTCGGCACCATCGATTTCGAGATGCAGGTTGTGATGACGCAGCCGCCGCAGCACCCCGCCGCCGGCGACAATGTTCGCCACCCATTTGGGAAGTCCGTGCCGGCGACGTTCCTCGTCACGCCATCGCACCATCAGCGGATAAAAGCCGATCGAAGCATTGTTGACAAAGCCATGGCCGTTCACCGCGCCAAGATCGATCCGGCGGGGATTGCCATCGACGATGATCCGCGCCGCATCGGCGATGTTGAGCGGAATGCCAAGCTGGCGGGCAAGGTGATTGCGCGTGCCCAGCGGCAGGATCCCGAGCGCGGAGCCTTTCTCCGCCAGCGACATGGCGGCCGATCCCAGCGTTCCGTCACCCCCGCCGACAACCAGTAGCGGCGCGCCGGCCATTTCGCGGATCGCCGCAAGCATCTTATCCGCAGGAAGCAGGTGAACGTCGGCATGCTTGCCCAAACTTCGGAACGCCTTGGCGATCTCACCGGCCGAGTCCTTGCCGGCGATCGAGCCGCCGTCGGCGTTGAGCACGACCGGTATGGGTGAAAGATCTTGGCTGGGGGAGCGTCCAACCGGTGCTTCGGGACGGGGAGATTCGGCGTCGGACTTCGAGTCTGTGTCCGCGCGCCTGGGTTCGCTGGTGACAAACATAGGTGAGCAACGCGTTCGCGCGTGGTTGGTGCCACGCGCGCGGCTGTTCGACTATTCGGCGGGCGCCAACTCCTGAGCGGGCTTGGCACCGGCAAGCCATCGGACGAGCCGGGGAAGGGGCGCATGGCGGCGCATCCAGTCGGCATAGCTTTGATAGGCTGGGTCAGCCATCAAATGCCGCTCCTCGGTGCGCGCGCGCCAATAATAGACGCCGTTGATCATGGCGAGGATGACGCTGTTGCGGGCCATGTCGACGAGGCTGCCGCTCGTAGCGAGGAAGGGCAGCGTCGAAAGCCACCAGAAGATATTCTTCGAAAGATAGGCCGGGTGCTTGCTCCAGCGATAAGGCCCGTTGGTGATGATCCCGCGATTGGTGAGGTTGGAGAAGCGCAAGCCGAACGCAACGGTCGCCCATGCGTAGATCGCCGTCAGCAGCACGAGCATGATGCCCATCAGCGTCAGCAGCAACGGGTGGCCATTCAGCCAAAAGGTCCAGTCCTGGGTCGCGGGATGATAATCCAGCGGGCCGCCATCGGACATCAGCAGGAACGGCGGGTAGCAGATCAGTGCGGCCATCCAGCCGGCCGCATAGGGGTTGGCGGTGCGGATATGGGCATCCAGCACGCGGAAAGTCATCAGATAGCCGAAGGTCGCGAACGCAACGTCGACCAGGAACATCACGCTGATCAGCCAGCGCGACAAAGTCACCGGGTTGGCCAGGATCTCGCTCGCGGCGGGGCGCACCACATCGGCGAAATTGCCTGGCACGATCGAGATCATGAACGCCGTGAAAAAGCCCTTCACGCCCCAGCTGCGCAGATGCTCGTAAAGCGCCTCCCGATCGGGCGGGCCGAGGTTCAGCACCATCTGGCCAAAAGCGTAGGCACCGTCGCGCGGCTCAACCAGCCGGCGATCGATCCAGACGACATAGGGTATCGAAAGCAGGAGCGCAGCCGGCACGGCCCACGCCATGGTCTCCATCGCGAACAGATATTGGCCGCGCCAATACCAGCGGCCGATGCAGTAGAGGACGGCGATCAGGACCCAGGTCGTCCACAGCCCCGTAAGCTTCACGAGGCTGATATCGAGCGATTTCGAAAGCGGCCGCAGCGGGCGTTCCCAATCGATCCCGGTTGACGGCCGGCGATGAACCCGATCGCACAGGATCGAGCACATCAGCATCGGCGTGCCGCAGGCGAGTACGGCCGCCATCGCAGCATAGGGACCGTCCATCTTGTAGGCCCATGCGCAGGCGGTCCAAAGCAGCAGCCCTATCAAGCCGCACCAGCCGACAACGGCGGAGACGGCGGACTCGATCGGTTTGCACGCGCGCTTCGGCATGCCCGCGCAATTACCCCGATTTGGTAAGCAAGCCGTGAAGATTGGATGTTCAGGCGCTGACAAGCTCGCCGCGCATCAGCCTGCCCAGATCGGTCGCGCTGATCGGCGGCGAAAAGATAAAGCCCTGATAGACGTTGCAACCCGCTTCGGCGAGCAAGGCAAGCTGGTCCTCATTCTCGACGCCCTCGGCGACCACCGAAAGGCCGAGCGATCGCGCCATTTCGATCACGCTCGTGACCACCACCCTTCCCCGCGCCGATCCGGTGATATCCTGCGAAAGCTGGCTATCGAGCTTCAGATAATCGAGCGGCAGCGCCTTCAGATAGGCAAGGCTCGAATAGCCAGTGCCGAAATCATCGATCGCGATCCGGAGGCCGCCGGCGCGCAGCCTGGAGAGCAGTGCCGCCGCCGCAGAGAGATCCTCGATCAAGCCCCCTTCAGTCACTTCCACCGTTACGCGGTTGCGGTCGAAGCCGCTGGCATCGATCATCTCCAGAAATTCCTCGCCGAAGCCGGGCTCGGCGATATCGGCCGCGGTCACATTGATCGCCAGGCGAAGCCAGCGGAACGTCTTCGGGTTGGCAGCGGCCATGGCTAGGGCCTTGCGCTGGATGTGACGCGAAAGCGGAACGAGGAAATCGGATCGCTCGGCGGCCGCGAACAGGGGTGCCGCGCCCAGTTCCCCCAGCAGCGGATGCTGCCACCGCGCCAGCGCCTCCACGCCCGTCACCGCGCCGGTCGTGATGCTGAGCTGCGGCTGGAACAGGATCTCGATTTCGTCCTTTTCGAGCGCGCCGCGCAGATCGATCTCCAGCCGGTTGGCAATTTCGGAGGCTGCGTGACCTTGCGAATCGAGCAGGTGCGGACCCGCCATGTCGTCCGCCTTGACTTCGGCAAGCGCGACGCTGGCGCGGCGAAGCAGCAAGGCGGGATCGCGCTCGCCCTTTTCGATGGTGGTGCCACCAATATGACATCCGCACGCAATCACTTCGTTTCCGGAGATGACCGGCCGGCCAACGACCTTGCTGAGCTGCTCGCCGAACAGAACCGCTTCACGCTGGTCGTGCAGGCCGACCAGCCCGATTGCGAATTCGGCGCCGGCAATGCGGGCGACAAGATGACGGCGCGATGCGAAGCCGGACACCAGCCGCTCGATGCGGCGCGCGGTCGTGCTCAGCAGCGCGTCCCCGGTCGCCCGGCCGAAGCTGGCGTTGATGCCATCGAACCGGCTGATCGAGAGTAGCAGCAACACGCATTGTTCATCGGCGGCGCACTGCTCCATGGCGACGCTCAACCACCGAAGCGTGCTCGTGCGATCGGCAAGGCCGGTCAGCGCATCGCGCCCTGCGAAGCTGCGCTGGCGGCCGGATCCCTCCAGCTCCTCGACGCGCCCGACGATCGCGCCATCATCTTCCCGGTAGATATGCTCGGCAACCCGCCCTTTTTGGTTGAAGGGCGATTGATGGGCAAAGGCGGTCGCTCGGCCGCTCTGGCGGAGCCGACGGATCGATTGCGCCGCCGCGTGCCGTCCCTCCGGATCGATCAATCGCAACAGGGCGCGCACGTTCTGGGAATCCGGCGGGAGCCGCCGCGCAAGCGCGGGACTCAGCTCCACATAGGAGCTGCCCGCCCGCCAACGCCACCAGCTCTCGTCTGCGGCGCGCATGGCGGCACGCACCTTGGCGGCCTGTTCTCCTCCGCCCAACCGCGCGACATAGCGCGCGGCAAATCGCAACGCCTGGGTGAATTCCCGCTCCCCGAAGGGACTGGCAAGAAAGTGCGTGGCGCCCGCCTGATAGATGTCATCGAGCCGGGCGACGTCGCCCCGCGACGCGAGCACGAGCAGCGCGCCCGCATTGGCCTCGACCGGATCACCCAGCGCCTTCACGGCTGCGAGCCCCTCACCAAAGGCGCCGCGCGCGTCGACGATCGCGATTCCCGCGCCACTGGCGATGAAGCGGCGTTCGATCAGATCGGCGCGGCGTGCGGCGATCGCTTGCCAGCCCGCCCGTTCGACGCTCTCGATCAGTTCGTCCCGGTGGCGGAAGGACAGCAGAAACAAGGGCGCGCGGCCTGCGGCGAGCGACGGGGGCTGCGCTTTGCTGTCCAAGGCCTCTCCTCCGTTGGGCCGCCGCGGCCGGGACTTGAAGAACGGCTGATAGCGGCCTAGCTATCTAGCATGGCCAACGCAACGACTTCGGTATCTCGACCACTGATTGATGGGTTCGGAAGGCGCATCAGCTACTTGCGCATTTCCGTGACGGACCGGTGCGACCTGCGCTGCCGCTACTGCATGGCGGAACATATGACCTTCCTGCCGCGTAGCGCGATCCTCTCGCTCGAAGAAATTGCCGCCATTGCCGACGCCTTCATCGCGCGCGGCGTGAAAAAGATTCGCCTTACCGGCGGCGAGCCGCTGGTTCGGCGCGGCGCAGTCGATCTGGCCAAAATGATCGGCCGCCATCTCGAGACAGGCGCGCTCAACGAACTCACCCTTACCACCAACGGCGTGCGGCTCACCCAGGATGCGGAACAGCTCCATGCCGCCGGGATGAGGCGCGTCAATGTCAGCCTCGACAGCCGGGATCCTGAGCGCTTTCGCCACATCACGCGGACAGGCGACGTGTCGCAGGTGCTGGATGGCATCGCCGCCGCCAAGGCCGCAGGCTTGCGCGTCAAGATCAACATGGTCGCGCTGAAGGGGCTCAATGAGGACGAGATCGAGCCAATGCTGCGCTGGACCGCGGCGGCAGGGCACGACCTCACGTTGATCGAAACCATGCCGCTCGGCATGATCGACGAAGACCGCACCGATCGCTATCTGCCGCTCGACAAGGTGAAAGCGTCGCTCGCCGAGCGCTTCACGATGACGCCGCTGGCCGAGAGCAGCGGCGGCCCCGCACGCTATTTTCAAGTCGAGGAGCTTGGCGCGCGCATCGGCTTCATCACGCCGCTCACCCACAATTTCTGCGAGAGCTGCAACCGCGTGCGGCTGACCGCTGAGGGCAAGCTCTATATGTGCTTGGGTCAGGATGATCGTGTCGATCTGCGCGCGGCACTGCGCAATGGCGGCCCGGAAGCGCTTGAAGCAGCGCTTGACGAGGCGATGCGATTCAAGCCGCAGCGGCACAATTTTGCAATCGAGAAAGCTGGCGCCGCCCCCGCTGTCGCCCGCCATATGAGCGTTACTGGCGGATGAGCGACGACGAGCGCTATGCGCTGGTCGCGTCGCCGTCCGAAGCCGCTCAGTTCGCAATCGAAAAGCTGCGCAAGCAGCATGAGTGGGTAAAGCCTGACGATGCCGATATCGTCATCGCGCTCGGCGGCGATGGCTTCCTGCTGCAGACGCTGCATGACATGCTCGAGCGTCACCGCATCCGCCCGGTATTCGGCATGAACCTCGGTACGGTGGGCTTCCTGATGAACGAATGGCGCGCCGAAAATGTGTTTCAGCGCATCAAGGACGCCAAGCGGATCAAGGTTTCGCCGCTCCGCATGACAGCCGAAACCGTCGCAGGCGAAACGATCAGCAGCGCGGCGCTCAACGAAGTCTCGCTGCTTCGCGAAACCCGCCAGACAGCGCGCCTCGAGATCACCGTCGACGGCCGCATCGTGCTTCCCGACTTGATGTGCGATGGCGTATTGGTTGCCACGCCGGCGGGATCGACCGCTTATAATTTCTCGGCGCAAGGGCCGATCCTGCCGCTCGATTCGGCGTTGGTGGCGCTTACGCCGATCAGCCCATTCCGGCCACGGCGATGGCGCGGCGCGATCCTCCCCGATCGAACCAAAATCTCGTTCCGGGTGCTCGACCCCGGAAAGCGTCCAGTCAGTGCGGTGGCCGATCAACGCGAGGTGCGGGAGGTGAGCCGCATCTCGGTTGCGATCGATCGCACGATATCACTGACGCTCCTGTTCGATCCGGAACATGCGCTCGATGACCGCATCGCCATGGAGCAGTTCGCCAACTGATCGCCGTCAATCGCCCGCGGATGCGCCAGCCTGATCGACCGTGGCAGGCATGGGCCCGGCCAGCAACTGCGGATCGATGCGGACGCCCTTCCACATCATGCCCCAATGAAGATGCGGCCCGGTTGCGCGGCCGGTCATGCCGATCGCGCCGACCTGCTGCCCGCGACGAACATGATCGCCGACATGCACATCGATCCGCGAGAGATGCAGGAAGGCGCTGTTGAGCCCCATCCCATGATCGATCATCAGCAAATTGCCTTCGAGCGTGAACGGCGACTCGGCGGCGAGGATCACCACGCCATCGGCCGGCGCGGCGACCGGCGTTCCCGCCGGGCGGGCGATGTCGACGCCACTATGGGGCGCTCCCGGTTCTCCGGCGTAGATGCGTTGCGAGCCGAAGACGCCGCTGATCCTTCCCGCGACCGGCCAGGCGAACCGCTCTTCCCAGCCCATGCTGTCGCTTCGCACGGCACGGGCTGATGCAATCCGCTCCAGCTCGATCTTCCGTCGCGCCAGAAATTCAGGCGTCGGGGCGGTACCCTTGGGCAATGTCGGCAGCGATTGGATATCCCATCGGCGCGGCGCGATATGCAATTCCTCGCGCACGTGCCTGCCATCGCGCAACACCGCCTCGATTACCGATGAAGAAGCCGCATCGCGCCCGAAGCCGATCAGAAAATGCCCGTCTGAGGCGATCTCGACCGGCGTGCCATCGAGGGTGAGCGACAACGTTCCCGGGGGCGCCGCACCAAGCAGCAGCGCGCCTTGGGTCAAGGTGCCGCGAAAGGAGAATTTTCCGGCCGGCTTGGCGTCCGGCGGCGGCGCGGGCGTGACCGGAGACGGACGCTCCGGGGAAACGCAGCCAATCGCCAGAAACATGCCAAGTACCGCGAGGCCCAGCCTCGGCGAGATGCTCAACCTTCGAGCGCCGCCTTCACGGCAATCTCAGCGGTCGCATAAGGCTCCTGCTTCTCCACGCTCCAGTAGCGCAGGTCATCGAGCGGAATCTTCTGCCCCGTCACCGCGCACAGCACATGATCACCCGGCACCAGCATGCGAAAGCTGTTGGCCATATAATGCAGCTTGGCGGGCCGTCCGCCCTGCGACATCAACATTGCGATATCCTATCCTCATTTCACAACAGCTTAGGCTGTTCCAGTTTAACCCGATCCGGCCGTTGCTGGCCAGCGCCTTCCACCCGCACGTCGACCCTGTCATCGCCCCGAAAGGCCAATGTGAGCGCGCCGGCCGCCCGTGCTGCCGCGCCCGACATCACCACGCCTCCGCTCCGCCGCTCGACGCGGGCATAGCCACGCTCCAGGGGCCGGTCGGGGTGGAGCAGCGTCGCTTCGCGCCAGAGCGCATCGAGCCTGGCTTTGCCGCGTTGAAGCGGCTCGGCCATCAGCCGTGGCCGGAGCGCGCCTGCGGAACGCGAAAGCTGCGCCGACGCCAGCGCCAGCCGCCGCGAGAGGGCGCGAGGCAGGCGGCCAGACCAATCATCGAGCCGCTGCCGCTGTGGGCCAAGCAGCGTTTCCGGCGTGGGCCAGCGGCGGGTCGCCGTCTCCAGCCGCTCGGAGGCGCGATCGCGGTAGCGGCTGGCACACCGCTCGGCGCGAAGGCCGAAGGACTTTATTCCAGCGAGCAGTTCGGCACGCACCGGTACCGCCATTTCGGCAGCGGCGGTCGGCGTGGGCGCGCGCACGTCGGCGGCGAAATCGCACAGCGTCGTGTCGGTTTCATGGCCGACGGCCGAAATGACCGGGATGGGCGACTCTGCGACCGCCCGCACAACGATCTCTTCGTTGAACGCCCAGAGGTCCTCGATCGAACCGCCGCCCCGCGCCACGATGAGGAGTTGGGGCGGCTGCGCCATGCGCGCAAAGCCACGCACCGCTGCCGCCACCTGCTCCGCCGCCCCCTCGCCCTGGACGGCGACCGGCCACACCAGCACATGGCTGGGACAGCGGTCTTCCAGCCGGTGCAGGATATCGCGGATGACGGCGCCGGTTGGCGACGTCACCACCCCGATCAGGCGCGGCAGGAACGGCAGCGGCCGCTTGCGTTCGGAATCGAACAGGCCCTCCGCCGCCAGCGCGCGCCGCCGCTGATCGAGCAGCGCCATCAAAGCGCCCTGCCCGGCCAGCTCCAGCCGATCGATGACGATCTGATATTTGGACCGCCCGGGATAGGTCGTCAGGCGGCCGGTCGCGATCACTTCGACCCCATCCTCGGGCCGAAACTGCAGCGCAGCCGCCTGCCCCTTCCAGATCACGCCATCGATACAGGCCCGATCGTCCTTCAAGGTCAGATAGCAATGGCCGGAACTGTGGCGCTTGAACCCCGAAATCTCGCCGCGCACGCGGACATAGCCGAAGGCATCTTCGACCACGCGCTTCAGCGCGCCCGCCACTTCGGAAACCGACAAGGCTGGCGCGTTGCCGCCCTCGCTTTCCTCGGCTAACAGCCTCGCCGGTTCGGGGAGATAATCGTCCATGAATGTCCTGTTACTGGGTTCGGGCGGGCGTGAACATGCGCTGGCGTGGAAACTCGCGCAATCGCCCAGCCTCGGCAAGCTCTATGCGGCGCCCGGCAACCCCGGAATTGCGCAGCATGCCGAGCTTGTCGGGCTTGATATGGGGGACCATGCGGCGATCGTCGAGTTTTGCCGGGCCAAAAATGTCGGCCTTGTGGTCGTCGGGCCCGAACAGCCGCTGGTCGAAGGCATTGCCGACGTTTTGCGCGCCGCCGGGATCGCAACCTTCGGGCCCAGCAAGGCCGCCGCCCAGCTCGAAGGGTCCAAGGGCTTCGTCAAGGATCTGTGTGCCCGGGAGAACATACCGACCGCTGCCTATAAGCGCTTCTCGGACAAGCATGCGGCGCTTGCCGCGCTCGGCGCGTTTGGCCTGCCGGTGGTGATCAAGGCCGACGGCCTCGCAGCCGGCAAGGGCGTGATCATCGCCGAAACGGCCGGGCAAGCGACCGCTGCCGTCGAGGAAATGTTTGGCGGCGGTTTCGGCGCGGCCGGTGCCGAAATCGTGGTCGAAGAATTTCTGACCGGGGAGGAAGCCAGTTTCTTCGCACTCACCGATGGCGAGACGGTCATCCCCTTCGGCTCCGCGCAGGATCATAAGCGCGTCGGCGACGGCGATACCGGGCCGAACACTGGCGGGATGGGCGCCTATTCTCCTGCCTCCATCCTGACACCGGCACTCGAACAACGAGCGATGGACGAGATCCTTCTGCCGACCGTGCGGGCGATGAAGGCTGCGGGCACACCCTATTCGGGCGTCCTCTATGCCGGGCTGATGCTCACGGCCGACGGCCCCAAGCTGATCGAATATAATTGCCGCTTCGGCGATCCCGAATGCCAGGTGCTCATGATGCGGTTCGACGGCGACCTGCTTTCGCTCTTGCTGGCCACCGCACAAGGCCAATTGGACGAGGCCGGCGCGATCAGCTTATCCGATCGCACTGCGTTGACGATCGTCATGGCGGCGGAAGGCTATCCCGGCACGCCGAGGAAGGGTGGACCGATCAGGGGTATTCGCGAAGCCGAAGCTCGGGGAGCCATCGTCTTCCAGGCAGGTACCACGACCAACGGCGCCGATCTGGTCGCCAACGGCGGACGCGTGCTCAACGTGACGGCCGCCGGCGGGAGCGTCGCGGAGGCTCGCGACATCGCCTACCGCGCGATCGAGGCGATCGATTTTCCCGAAGGCTTCTTTCGAAAGGATATTGGCTGGCGCGAATTGTCGCGTATGCGGAACGATTGAACCCTCCAGCCCGTTACAAAAGGCAAGACCGGGGAGATAAAGATGCACAAAGCAGATCTGATACCGCTCGTGATCGTAGTGCTGGCGATCGCACTCCTTTTCGTGCTGCTCTACATGCGGAGGGGTAAAAGCGAGCCGACTATTACCTCGCGGCCGCGTCCGGCGGAGAATCGCGGCGTGGCCAGCGCCGCTGCGGCAGCGGTCGAAGACGTCGCTGGGCCGCTCGTCGGGATCGATGCGCATCCCGACCTCTCCGGGCCGCCCGACGACCTCACCACGATCAAGGGCCTTGGCCCCAAGGCGGCCGCTCAGCTCAAGCTGCTCGGCATCACGCGCTTCGCCCAGCTCGGCTCGCTCGACACGGCGCAATGCGAGGCGTTGGACGAGCAGATGGGCGTCTTCCGCGGTCGGTTGCAACGCGATCGTTGGGTCGAGCAGGCGCGCTATCTTGCCCGCGGCGACACGACCAGCTTCGAGCGGGAATTCGGCAAGCTGGGATAAGTGGACAAGGCGGCCCTCAGCTTTATGAGAGCCAAATGACCGATCCGATCCTTTACGAAGCGCGCGATCATATTGCGATCCTCACGCTCAACCGCCCGGAAAAGCTCAACCCGATTTCCGCTCCGGACATGATCGAGGCGCTGCTCGCCATGCTCGATCGACTGGAGCACGATCACAGCGTGCGCGTTGCGATCATAACAGGGGCGGGCAAGGGCTTTTCGAGTGGCGGCGACGTTCGCAAAATGGACGGCAAAAGCGGCATCAACGATGTCAAGGCCGTTCGAACGCGCCACCTTTATCGTCATGGCATCCAGCGGCTGCCGCGTGCGTTCGCTGCGCTTGAGGTGCCGGTGATCGCCGCAGTCAACGGGCCGGCCTACGGCGCTGGCTTCGATCTCACATGCATGTGCGACCTGCGGATCGCCAGCCAAAGCGCGGTGTTCGCGGAGAGTTTCGTCAAGCTCGGGCTGGTCGCCGGCGACGGCGGATCATGGCTGCTGCCGCGCGTGATCGGCTTTTCCAAGGCGTGCGAGATGGCGCTCACCGGCGACCCGATCAGCGCCGACGAAGCTCTGGCATGCGGGCTCGTTTCGAAGGTCGTCCCCGATTCGGAGCTGATGTCAGAGGCGCTGAAGCTTGCCGCGCGCATCGCGACCAATCCGCCTTATGCCGTGCGCATGACCAAGCGGCTGCTTTGGGAGGGCCGCGAAATGAGCCTTGCTGCGCTACTGGATCTGGCTGGCTCGATGCAGTCCCTGATGCACCTGACTGAAGACCATCTCGACGCGGTGCAAGCGTTCGTCGAAAAGCGCAAGCCGATCGTAACCGGCGATTAGCGGCGTTTCAGTCTTAAAGGACGAAGCGTCGGCTTTCTCAGAGAGCGCGCGCTATCGCGCAATGGCGTCGAGCTTGATCGTGACGTCATTCGAAGGAGCAAGGGTGCTGAAGCGCTGATTGTTCAGCTCCTGCGCCTTGCGCCGGAATTCGGCGGCCATTGCGAGATGCATCTTGCGCGCCGGAACGTCGTCGGTGGTAGCCGCGAGATGCTCGTGCATATCGGCACGTTCCAGATAATCTGTCGCTTTGTCGTTGCTGAACATGGGAACTCCCCATTTGCTCTCGGCGCAATAATGCGACGGGCGGACTCTCCTAAAGCTTAGCGCTGTCATACTTTGAATCGTACGAGGAGAGAAGCGGATTCCAGTTGGCGAGGTTCAGGGCAGCTTTGCCTTTGCCGATTCGGGCTTGGCCTTGTGCTCCTTCAATACCGATCCGCCTTCGTCGGAGACTTCGTTGAGGCACACCTCATAGCCCCACAGATAGGCCAGATGGTGCAGCACGCGATCGGCATCGGCCTGATCGAGCAAGACGCCGTTCATCACATGATGTTCCAGGATCAGCTTGCGATCCCCGGCCATATCGACATCGACGATCTGGATGTCCGGTTCCTGCCAGCTAATGTCATATTGGCGCGCAAGCGAGCGTCGAAGCTCACGATAGCCTCGCTCATTATGGATCGCATCGATCTTCAGGTTGGATTCCTTCTCGCGATCGCCGATCTTGAACAGCTTCCAGGACCGCATGAGGCGCGGGCTCAGAAACTGGGCGATGAAGCTTTCGTCACGATAATTGGCCCAGATATGCTTGAGCGTGCCTTCGACATCGCCCTGACCGGCGATTTCGGGGAACCATTGGCGGTCCTCCTCGGTCGGCTCGATGCAGACCCGCGCGATATCCTGCATCATGTTGAAGCCCAGCCAATAGGGGTTGAAGCCGCCATAATGGCCCGAGTCGAACATCGGCTGATGGACGACATTGGTATGCGACTGCAGGAACTCCATGAAGGAGCCTTCAGTGATGTGCCCCTGCTCGTGCAGCGCGGTCATGATGCGGTAGTGGCAATAGGTCGCCGTACCTTCGTTCATCACCTTGGTCTGCGTCTGCGGATAGAAATATTGGGCGATCAGGCGGGTGATGCGGAGAATCTCGCGCTGCCACGGCTCGAGTCGCGGCGCTGACTTCTCCAGAAAATAAAGGATATTTTCCTGCGGCAGCTTGAGCTGCTGGCGGCGATCATCCGCCGCCGTGGCAATCTTCGCCTTGCCGCGCGGCAGCGTGCGCCAGAGATCGTTGTAGATTTTCTCCTGATGCGCGTGCCGTTCCGCCTCGCGCTGCGCCTCCGCTTTCAAATCACGCACCTGCGCACGCGGGTAGCGGTGCACGCCCTGGTGCATCAGCGCATGGGCGGCGTCGAGCAACCGTTCGACCTGCGCCTGGCCATAACGTTCCTCGCAACTGGAGATATAGCTTTTGGCGAATTCGAGATAATCGAGAATGCCATCGGCATCGGTCCATTGCCTGAACAGATAATTGTTCTTGAAGAAATGGTTATGGCCGAAGGCCGCATGCGCGATCACCAGCGTCTGCATCGTCGCGGAATTTTCTTCCATGATATAATTGATGCAGGGGTTGGAGTTGATCACCAGCTCATAGGCCAGGCCGCGCATCCCCTTGCGGTACATCATCTCGTTGACGAGAAACTGCTTGCCGAACGACCAATGCTTGTAGAGCAGCGGCATGCCGGTCGAGGAATAGGCGTCCAGCATCTGCTCGGCGGTGATCACCTCGAGCTGGTTTGGATAGGTATCCAGTGCAAGCTCGCCAGCGGCGACCTGTTCGACAGTGTCGTAGATCTTCTGAACGAGATCGAAATTCCAGTCATTGCCTTCGAACAGCGGCTGCGCGGCTTTGGCTGTCATGCGGCCTGCGCCCGTTGCCCGGCGCCACGCCGCTGGAACAGCTCGCGAAACACGGGGTAGATTTCACGTCGGTGGTGGACCTTGCGCATCACGAAGCGGCCCTTGGCATCCTCCAGCGCGCCATAGGCTTGCCAGAGGTCAGTCGGCCGCAGCATTGGCCCACCCGCCAGCGGATCCTCTTCACGACCGACTTCGAGATAGGCGACATATTGGGCGATCGGCAGGATCTGATCCTTCATCAGCGCCACCGTCTTTGGGTTATCGCTGGTCATATTATCGCCGTCGGAAGCCTGCGCGACATAGATGTTCCAATCATTGGGCGAATAGCGATCGCGGACGACCTCAAGCATCTTTTCCAGCGCGCTGGAAACGAGCGTGCCACCGGTATCGCGGCTGTAGAAGAAGGTGTTCTCGTCGACCTCCTCGGCCCGGTCGGTATGGCGGATGAACACGACCTCGACATGGCGATAGCAGCGGGTCAGGAACAAATGGAGCAGCGCATAAAAGCGCTTGGCCAGATCCTTCATATGTTCGGTCATCGAGCCCGACACGTCCATCAGGCAGAACATCACGGCTTGCGCGACGGGTTTCGGCGTCGGCTCGAAGCGGCGGTACCGCAGATCGATCGGATCGATATAGGAGATGAGTTTGCGCCGCCTGTCGAGCTGGCGCCACTCCTCGCGCAGCTTTTCGATCTCAGCAGCATGATCGCCGTCGAGCGTTTCGAGCCGCGCAATCTCTTCTTCGATGCGCTTCATTTCCGCGCTGCGCGGCCGCCTGAGCGCGATCCGGCGCGACAGCGAATTGCGCATGGTACGGCCGATCGAAAGCGCGGAGGGCGAGCCGCTGGTGGTGTAACCCGCCTGACGGACACCCTGCGCGTCACCGGTGGTCAGCCGCTTCTTCGCGAGCTCCGGCAGCTCCAGATCGTCCAGGAACAGGTCAAGAAATTCCTCGCGGGTGAGCACGAAGCGGAACTCATCCTCACCCTCGCCCTGAAATCCGCCTTCGCCACCGCCACCGCCGGAGGGGCGCGGCAGTTCGTCCCCTTCCAAATATTCCTTGTTGCCGGGGAGGATATGATCGCGATTGCCTCCGGAGGAGGTGCGATGCAGCGTAGGCTCGTGGATCTCGCCACGATCGATCGTTACCTCGCTCTCCTGCTCGAGATCCTTGATGCTGCGATCTTTGAGACTGTCGCGCACCGCACGCTGCACCAACGATCGTGCCCGCCTCAGAAAGCGCTGTCGGTTGACCAGGCTTTTGCCGCCGGGGTTCAGACGACGATCGATAATGTGCATCTAGCGCTGACTCGCCTCCATCACCCGGCCTGCTTCACCCGCATATACCATTCCACCAAACGCCTGACCTGTCGCTCCGTATAACCCCGCGCGATCATTCGCTGGACAAATTCGTCATGCTTCTTCTCGGTATCGCCGTCCTTTTTTGAACCGAAGCTGATCACCGGCAGCAAGTCTTCGACCTGGCTGAACATCCGTCGCTCGATGACGTCGCGGATTTTTTCGTACGACGTCCAGGATGGATTGCGGCCATTGTTGCTGGCACGCATCCGCAGCGCGAACTTCACCACCTCGTTGCGGAAATCCTTGGGATTCGCGATGCCGGCCGGCTTTTCGATCTTGGTCAGCTCCTGATTGATGACATCGCGGTCAAGCAACTGGCCGGTATCGGGGTCCTTGAAATCGAGATCCTCGATCCAGGCGTCGGCATAAGCGACGTAGCGATCGAACAGGTTCTGGCCATAATCATGATAGGATTCGAGATAGGCCTTCTGGATCTCGTTACCGATGAATTCGGCATAGCGCGGCGCCAGATCCCCTTTGACGAATTCGAGATATTTGGTCTCGGTTTCGCCGGGCAGCTGCTCCTGCCGCACCATGCGCTCGAGCACATACATGAGGTGAACCGGATCCGCCGAAATCTCGGTCGGGTCATGGTTGAAGGTGGCTGAGAGTGCCTTGAAAGCGAAGCGGGTCGAGATACCGTCCATGCCCTCGTCGACGCCGGCGGCATCCTTATATTCCTGCATGCTCTTCGCACGCGGATCGACCTCACGCAGGCTTTCGCCGTCATAGACCCGCATCTTGGAATAGGCGTTGCTGTTCTCATGTTCGCGCAGCCGCGTCAGCACCGAGAAGCGCGCCAGCATATCCAGCGTGCCCGGTGCGCAGGGCGCCTTCGAAAGCTCCGAACCCTTGATCAGCTTCTCGTAGATCATTCGCTCCTCGGTCGCCCGCAGGCAGTAGGGAACCTTGATCACATAGATGCGATCGATGAACGCTTCGTTGTTCCGGTTGTTCTTGAAATTCTGCCACTCGGACTCGTTCGAGTGGGCCATGACGATGCCGGTGAAAGGGATGGCGCCGATATTCTCAGTGCCGATATAATTGCCCTCCTGCGTCGCGGTCAGCAGCGGGTGCAGCATCTTGATCGGCGCCTTGAACATCTCGACGAACTCGAGCATGCCCTGATTGGCGCGATTGAGCCCGCCCGAATAGCTGTAGGCGTCGGGATCGTTCTGGGCGAGCATCTCCAGCTTGCGGATGTCGACCTTGCCGACCAGTGAGGAAATATCCTGGTTGTTCTCGTCTCCGGGCTCGGTCTTGGCGATCGCGATCTGGTGAACGCGCGACGGCATCAGCCGCACGACCTGGAACCGTGAGATGTCGCCGTTGAACTCCTCGAGCCTTTTCCGGCACCACGGGCTGATCAGGCCGGACAGGCGCCGGCGCGGGATGCCATAATTGTCTTCGATCGCCGCGCCGTTGGTTTCCGGGTCGAACAATGCAAGCGGGCTTTCGAAGACGGGGCTGATCTCGTCTCCCGCCTTGAGAACGTAGATGGGGTGAAATTCCATCAGAGCCTTCAGCCGCTCGGCCAGCGAGGATTTGCCGCCGCCCACCGGGCCGAGCAGGTAGAGAACCTGCTTGCGCTCTTCCAAACCCTGCGAAGCATGGCGGAAGAAGCTCACGATCCGTTCGATCGTCTCTTCCATGCCGTAGAATTCGGCGAAGCTTGGATATATCCGGATGGTACGGTTCATGAAAACACGCCCGAGTCGCGGATCGCGGGCGGTATCGATGATCTCGGGCTCTCCGATCGCGGCCAGCAGCCTTTCCGCTGCACTGGCATACATCATCGGATCGCTTCGACAGCCTCGCAGATACTCCTCGAGACTCATTTCGATCTTGCGGCGACCCTCATAATTTTTTGCGAAATCCGAAAAGATATCGTTGCTCGCCACCGCCGCCTCCATAGACTCAATGTCGTAACAACATTGTAAGACTGGCTTGAGTTGCAAGCCAGCACCACATTCAACCTTGGCAGCAATATGTTGTGGATTTCGCGTCATTTCTGAACATCGGCAAAGGCATTCGTCGCAAGCAATCTAAGCGGCACGCAGAAGCCGTGCCCAGTGCCGGGTAGCATTTTCCCCGATCTTCCAGCTTTGCGTTCAGGCAGTCGCGTCGTCTGGCTCGTCCCGATCCGCAGTACGGGCGGCCTTGCTCAGGGCTTCGCGCACGTTTTTTCGGTGGAGATCGGCCAGACGCGTGTGGGCGTGGCGCGCGGCGGGTTCGAGAGCATTTTTTGCCGACACCGTTTCCTGCCGATTTCTGCGGGTGAAATATTCGAGTTCGTCTTCGGCAGCCATCGAAACGTCTCTCCCAATCGCACGTAAAGGCCACGGCCCCGGTCTCGACCGCGGCGCTATGCCTAGATCGATCCCGGACCCGGCCGTGGCCGCCGCTGATGCGGCCGATTGCCGGTAGTCGGCGCATCACTCTCCAGACTGGCCATTATTGGCTCTGGCCGCATTTCGCGGCGGATATCAAACGCGCGGGCGCAAACTTTGATCCGCGTGCCAGGCTAATCCCATGACGCGGGCGAAACCGAAATCGGCACCGCTTCCGGCCATTCCACCCAGCGCAAAGCTTTCAGCACATCGTTGCTCTGCCGCGCTTCGCGCCCACGCGCCCGGTCAAGTGACCATGTGATGTGATATGTGCTGCCATCCGGTCGGCTGGTCATGCCATCAAGTCGCACGACCAGCGCCTGCAACCCCTCTCCATCGTCCACGGAGCCGACGATTTCAGCCTGCACGGGCCCCGGCGGGGGCATGCCACGAGGAACCCGCCCGAGCGTTACATGATCGGCAATGACGTCGGGCCAATGCGGAGGAAAGCGCGCCAGCAGTTGCGCCCGTTCGCCACGATCCAGCTTCCATCCGACAATGTGCGTATCGGCCACCGAAAAAGCTCCTTCTGCCGGTTCACAACCGCGTCGGCGAGCGTTGGCTCCCTCCGCAAATGAACCGATGCTTTCGATTGCGCTCAGCACGAGTTCAAGAGCCACCGCGCATAAAGGACCATCGAAGGAGATGGACATGAACAGGAAAAGCACATTCTTCGCCAAGTCGATCGTGGCGGCCGGCGCATTGCTCGCCGTGGCTGCACCGGCCATGGCGCGCGACTGGCACCATGATCGTGATCGCTATGATCGCCGCTACGCCGATGATTATGACGTGAGGCTGCGCGGCCCTGGCGTCGATGATCTCAACCCCTGGTTCCGCAACGCCAAGGCGGGACGGCTCTACGTCGTCAATCGCGCCGGCACCTATGTCAGCGCGCGCGAAGCCTGGATGCTCAACCGGGAATATGACCGCCGGCATGATGACGATCGCCGGTACTACGATCGCCGGTACGATGATCGCCGGTGGCGCGACTAATTCGCATTCGCTGCGCATTAAATGATCCGCACCGCCCGGGACTTCACCCCGGGCGGTGTTCGTTTATCCAGCTTGGATCAACGGCAGGAGCTCGGCCGGGCGAAGCTCGTGCTGGAGTTGATCCATCCGGCATTGGCGCGGCGCCTTGTCAGGCCGCCAGCGCAGCAGCCTGGTGCCATGGCGGAACCGGCGCGCGGTGACCTGATCGTAAAGCACCTCCACCACCAGTTCGGGCCGCACCGGTTGCCATTCGGCGGACCGCTCCCTGCTCCAGCGGCTCGGGCCACCGGGCGCGTCACCCGTGAAACCGGGCGGCGCGATGATCGCTTCGAGCATCGGCGTGATCCGCACCCGTTCGGCGGCGGAAATGGCCGAGGTGAAGCCGACATGATTCAGCTTCTCCTCGTCATCATATAGCCCCAGCAGAAGCGAGCCGACGATCTTCCCCGCCCGATCGTAGCGGAAGCCGCCGATCACGCAGTCAGCGGAGCGGCGCTGCTTGACCTTGAGCATGGCGCGCTCGCCCGGCCGGTAATCAAGGTCGAGCCGTTTGGCGACCACGCCGTCCAACGCGCCGCCGCTATGATCGAGCCAGCTTTTGGCGCGGCACGGATCGCTGGTCGCGGGCGAGAACAGCAACCGGGGCTGCTTTTCGCGCGCGAAGATCGCTTCAAGCGCCGCGCGGCGCGCAACGAGCGGCTGATCGATCATCGCAGTTCGATCGTTGGCAAGGCAATCGAACGCAATGAACTGCGCGGGCGTCTCAACCGAAAGGCGCCTTATGCGGCTTTCGGCGGGATGAAGGCGCGCCTGCAGCGCATCGAACGACAATATCTCGCCGACCGGTATCACCAATTCCCCGTCGATCACGAAGCGTGGTGTTGCGAGGCTTTCAAACATCGCCACCACTTCCGGAAAAAAGCGTGCCAGCGATTTGCCGGACTTCGACATGAGCTCAAGGCCATCGCCGTCACGAAAGGCGATGCAGCGAAACCCATCCCATTTCGGCTCGAACTGCCACTCCGGCCCCGAAGGCAGTTGCTCGACGAGCTTTGCCTCCAGTGGTGCAATGCCGGGCTCGATCTTCTGCTTGGGCGCGCTCATCTGCGGCTAACGCGCCGGGATATCGCTCGGGTTCCGTCGGTACGCCGCAAGAGCGGCACTTCTCCCGGGTCATCGCGTTGACCACCTATGGTTGGAAGGGACGAACACATGGACCGCAAGGATTTTCGCAACCCCGAGCGGCGCACCGGCTATAATGGCGATCTGGAAGCAGACCGGATCAGCG